>NZ_VSZV01000332.1:0-66246 GCF_008919455.1 Rhizobium sp. PEPV16 | reverse complement strand
TCGCAGCAGATCGGCTGATTGGACCTCGTTGAAGCCGGAATAGACCTCCGGAGCGTGGTGGCAGGTCGGCTGCCCATAGAATCGCACGCCATTGTCGACGGCGCCGCCCTTCGGGTCCTCGGCGCCGTAATAAAGCCTCCGGATACGCGCAAATGAGATGGCTGCTGCGCACATGGTGCAAGGCTCCAGCGTCACGTAGAGATCGGCGCCGACAAGACGTTCCTGTCCGAGCGCTTCGCAGGCGAGCCGGATCGCGGCGATTTCGGCATGCGCGGTCACGTCTTTGAGCTCGCGCGTGCGGTTCCCCGAGCGTGAAACGGCAATATCGTCGACAACGACGACGGCGCCGATCGGCACCTCGCCGCGTTCTCCGGCGGCACGCGCTTCTTCGAGCGCCATCTCCATGAAACGATTTGTCTTCACGATCGCAAGAATTTCCACTTAACCGCAGATGCGTGACCTGATAGACAGGCCCAAAAGGCAGGCAAACAACAAATGACACCCAAAGACAAGCCAAAACGCCCGGGCGCAAAGCCCTTTTCACGGGACACCGGGCCGAAACCGGGCGATGCGAAGCCGGCAAAGGCTGTAACCGCGCGTCCGATCGCCGCCGAAACTGACGGCGAGGCCAAGGCCGAACGCATTTCCAAGGTGATGGCGCGCGCCGGCGTCGCCTCCCGCCGCGATATCGAACGCATGATCATGGAAGGCCGCGTGATGCTGAACGGCAGGGTTCTCGAAACCCCCGTCGTCAACGTCACGCTCGCCGACCGCATCGAGGTCGACGGCGTGCCGATCCGCGGCATCGAGCGCACCAGGCTGTGGCTCTATCATAAGCCCGCGGGCCTGGTGACCACCAATGCCGATCCGGAAGGCCGCTCGACCGTCTTCGACAACCTGCCGGAAGAATTGCCGCGCGTCATGTCGATCGGCCGCCTCGACATCAACACCGAAGGACTGCTGCTCCTGACCAATGACGGCGGTCTCGCCCGCGCGCTTGAGCTGCCGGCGACCGGCTGGCTGCGGCGCTACCGCGTCCGCGCCCATGGGGAGATTGATCAGGACGCGCTCGACAAGCTGAAGGACGGCATTGCCGTCGACGGCGTGCTCTACGGCTCGATCGAGGCGACGCTCGACCGCACGCAAGGCTCGAACGTCTGGATCACCATGGGTCTTCGCGAAGGCAAGAACCGCGAAATCAAGAACGTGCTCGGCGCGCTCGGCCTCGAGGTCAATCGCCTGATCCGCATTTCCTATGGCCCATTCCAGCTCGGCGACCTGCCGGAAGGCCATGTCGTCGAAGTGCGCGGCCGCACCTTGCGCGACCAGCTCGGCCCGCGCCTCATCGAGGAAGCCAAGGCGAATTTCGACGCGCCGATCTACAATGCGGCGGCGGTCGCTGCCGAGGAAGAGGTGGAGCCCGCAGCACCTGAAAAGCGTGAGCGTCCGCGCCGCGACGAAGACAAGCGCGAACGGGCGCTGAGCCGTCTCGATACCAAGCGCGACGACCGCCACGGTGGCGCGCGCAGAGATGACGATCGCCGTGACGGCGGCCGCAGGGACGACGAGAAGCCGAAGCGTCCCCAGCCGCTCGGCCAGCGCCGCAGCGCCAATGTCTGGATGGCGCCGGGCGCCCGGCCGCTCGGCGAAAAGGCCGCGGCGAAAGCCGCCAAGAATGCGCAGACCGCGCGTCGGCGCGGCGAGCCGGTGCCGGCAAAGAATGATCGCATCGAAGATCGCCCGCGCACCCAGGTGAACCGTGTGCGCGAAGAGGATGGCGAATGGATCCGCTCGAGCGAAGAGCCCCGCCGCAAGGATGAGGGCGAGGGCTTCGGCCGCAAGCGCGGCTTTGGTGATCGCCCCGCCCGCGAAGACCGCGGTTCTGGCGACCGCCCGGCGCGCGGCGAACGGCCGTTCGGTGATCGTCCCTCGCGTGGGGATCGTTCCTTCGGCGACAAGCCGCGCGGTGATCGCAAGCCGCGTACCGACGGTGACGAGCGTCCTCGTGCCGCGAGAGGCCCTGCCGGTGAGGGCCGTTCGGAGCGTCCGCGCGGCGACCGGCCGTTCGGTGATCGTCCTTCGCGTGGAGATCGCCCCTTCGGCGACAAGCCGCGCGGCGATCGCAAGCCGCGTGCGGATGGCGACGAGCGTCCTCGGGCCGTGAGAAGCTCTGCCGGTGAGGGCCGTTCGGAGCGTCCGCGCAGCGACCGCCCCTCCGGTGATCGTCCACGTGGAGACCGGCCCTTCGGCGATAAGCCGCGTGGCGATCGCAGGCCGCGCGAGGACGGTGATGAACGTCCACGGGCAGCCAGAAGCTTTGCCGGCGAGGGCCGCTCCGAGCGTCCGCGCGGCGAAAGATCGTACGGCGACAAGCCTTCGGGTGACAGGCCTTCTGGAGACAGGCCGCGCGGCAAGGGCTTTGCGGCCAAGCCCGGGGCGAAACCTGGTGGGGCCAAGAGTTTTTCCGGCAAGCCGAAAGGCGCCAAGCCGGGCGGTGATAGGCCGGGCGGCGATAGGCCTGCGGGCGGGCCGTCCAGAGGTGGTGCTAAAGGAAAAGGAATGACGCGCGGTGCGGATCGTCGGCGGTGAGTTTCGCGGACGGCCTCTCGCCGTGCCAAAATCCAACGAGATCCGGCCGACTGCCGACCGGACGCGCGAGAGCCTGTTCAATATATTGAGCCATGCCTATCCGGAATGCGTCGATGGCACCCGGATTCTCGACCTCTTTGCCGGCACCGGCGCCGTCGGCCTCGAAGCGGTTTCACGCGGCTGTCGCCATGCGCTCTTCGTCGAAAACAGCGTCGAGGGCAGGGCGCTGCTCTGGGAGAATATCGATGCGCTCGGCCTGCATGGCCGCACGCGCATCCTGCGCCGGGATGCGACCGATCTCGGCAGCGTCGGCAATCTCGAACCCTTCGACGTGCTCTTTGCCGACCCGCCCTATGGCAAGGGTCTCGGCGAGAAGGCGATGGCGGCGGCGGCCGAGGGCGGCTGGCTGCGGCCTGGCGCAATTGCGGTGCTCGAAGAACGCGCCGATATTGTCGTTTCCGTGCATCCTTCCTATGTTTTCCTCGAAAGCCGCATCTTTGGCGATACGAGGGTGCATTTCTTCCGATATCAGCCGCAATAAGCGGGGGCAGGCGTGCAGCAGGCAGAGATCATCAGCCCGAAATTGCCTGCGATCAGCGATGTGCCGACGGTCGCGGTCGCTTTTGGCGGCGGCGGCGCGCGTGGGCTTTCCCATATCCATGTCATCGAGACGCTCGATGAACTCGGCATCCGCCCGGTGGCGGTATCAGGCTCGTCGATCGGCGCGATCATGGCGGCCGGCATGGCGGCTGGCATGTCCGGCGCCGAAATCCGCGAACATGCGCTGACGACCGTCGGCAACAAGACGGCGGTCGTCGCTCGCATCTGGGGCCTGAGGCCGGCGACGGTGCGCGATGCGGTGGCCAAGGGTATCCGCATCGGCCAGTTCAATCTGGAGCGGATACTGAAAGCCTTCCTGCCGTCCGAGTTGCCGGCCCGCTTCGAGGATCTGCTGGTCCCGATGAAGGTCATCACTACGGATTATTACGGTCAGTGCGAAGTCATCATCGAGCAGGGTGAGCTGTTTCCCGCACTCGCCGCCTCTTCCGCCATCCCCGCCGTCTTCATGCCGGTGCGCCTGCGCGACCGCGTGATGATCGACGGCGGCATCAGCAATCCGGTGCCCTATGAATGCCTGATGGATCTTGCCGACATCGTCGTCGGCATCGATGTCGTCGGCGCGCCGGAAGGCGACGGAACGCATATTCCGAACCGCATGGAGAGCATCTTCGGTTCCGGCCAGCTGATGATGCAGACGGCGATCTCACTGAAGCTGAAGCTTCGCCCGCCGCATATCTTCCTGCGTCCGACCGTCGGCCGCACCGGCGTCATGGATTTTCTCAAGGCCCGCGAAGTCCTCGCCATGTCCGTCGGCGTCAAGGACGACCTGAAATTCGCCCTTGACCGGGAAATTGAGGCTCGGCTGAAGCGCTAAAGCGCGTCGCGATCTTTCAGATTCGCTCTTCGCGCTTTAGGTTTTATTTTTGCGCATGTCGTTTTCGCAAAACCGCCGCACACTTTTGCGCGACATGCTCTAGCTGCTTCTTTGCTTCATTGGGCATGGCCCTCATGGCCGGCATGACCCGCGCCGTTTGAAGCCTCATTCATCATCACCGTGCCCTCGAAGCTTGAGAAGAGCGCAAGCGCGGAAGAATCGAGGCCGGCCTCGGCATCCTTCAGCTTCGCAGCCAGCCCGGCGGCGTCATCTGCGGAGAGCCCGATCGTCTCCAGCGTCCCGGTATCCTTCAGGCTGTCGCCGCTGCAGAGATAGATGCTCCAGCCGTGATGCGTCTTCTTCATCAGGGCTCGTCCGCCGCGTCCGTCCTGCCGCCAGCCGACGATCGCCCAATCGGCCTGAACGACGACCGGCGCGATATCGAGCGGCTTGTCTGGCCTTTCGAACATCCCCTTCAGCCTTGCCGGGATCGCCTGTTGCGGGTCGTCGGTCGCAGACGCCATGGATGCAAGCATCACGCCGGTAAGAATAGCGATGATCTTCTTCATCTGATGGCCTCTCTCAAGCGAGAACGCGTTTCAGCAACGGTACGAACCGCACGACGATCTGGTCGAAGGCGATCATGGTGAGGATCGCGAGCCCGCTCATCGGGAAGGTGATGGCGAAGATCCCGACAATCACCCACAGGCCGTAATAGATCGAAGGCTTTGGCGGCATGGGTGGCACGCCGAGGCGGCCGATCGGGCGCCGTTTCCACCACATGACGACGGCGGTCACGCAGCTGAGCACAATTGCGAGGCATGTCGCGAGCATCAGCAATTGGTTGAAACGCCCCCATTCCTGCCCTTGGTGGACATTGATGCCCCACTCGATCGCTTTGCCGAGAAAAGGATATTGATCGAAGCCGATGTCGATCAGTGGTTTGCCGGAATACTGGTCGATATGGAGCGTGCGTTCGTCGGTAAGATCGTCGGGAAAGAGCGAGGCGGTATAGACGCCCGTCTCGTCGGAGGGGATCGCCACGTCGAAGCCCGGCGCCATGCCCAGCCGTTTGGCGATCTCCACGGCTTTGTCGAGGCCGATTGGCCTGGCTGACTGCGCTGCGGCGATATCGGAAAGCGGAACGGGCGCCTTCTCGACGATCCAGCCGCTGTTCGGAAGGATATCCTCGGTGACTTTTCGCGACATCGGCACGTCGTCCCAGAGCTGGACCGGATAGCCGAGGCCATGTTCGGTCAGCCAGGCATTGGCGTTCGCCCCCCAATAGCCCGACCATGGCATGCCTGTCATCGCGAGGAAGAAGATCAGGACACCGGCGAAGGCACCGGTCACGGCATGCAGGTCGCGCCAGAAAACGCGGCGGCCGGGCGTTCCCCGCACGCTGACGACGCCGCCTGTCTGGCGTCGCGGCCACCAGAGATAGATGCCGGTGACGACGAGCACCATGGCAAAGCCGCCGGTGATCTCGGTCAGCCGGTTCGTTATGGTGCCGAAATAGGCGAGGCTGTGGATGCGCTTGACGACATAATTGAACTCGTCGGTCGATCCGACCACATCGAGCACCTTGCCGTCATAGGGGTTGACGAAGACCAGCATCGAGCCGGCATCGCTGGAGAGGGTGACGATGGCCGATCGCTCGGGCAGGACCGGATCTTTGTAGGATGTCGCGGTTGAGCCCGGCACGGCCGAGGCGGCGATCTCTGCGATCCGCTCCGGCGACAGCGCTTCGCCAGCCGGCTGGACACTGTAGCGGTAGCCGAAGAAGGCGCTGTTGATCTCGTCCTTGAAGAGATAGAGCGATCCGGTAACGGCCAGATTGAGCAGGAAGGGTATGACGAGAAGCCCGGCAAAGAAATGCCAGCGCCAGACGGCACGGTAGAGCGAAACGCCGTTTGCGGCGTCCTCTGCCGGTTCGGCAGCAGTAATAGTCGACATGAGAATGGATCCGTATCCACGACCGACAGCACGCATGCAAATCGGCCGGCGTTGAAAGGCGGTCACGGCGCCTGCCGCAACGCGAAGTTCAGGCAGGGATCGGATCGGAAGGAGGAGCCCGGGGACCGGTATTGGGCGGGAAAAGCTGGCGATGGAAGGCCTCGGTCCGGATCGGCAGTTCAACCGCAATCGCAAAGGGTATGGCGGCACCGGCGATGTCCGTCGGCGCCGGCAGGAGGGTGGAGGCGCTGATCCGGCAGGCTTCGCAACCATGCGAATGCGCCTTGTCGTGCTGGCTCTGACCGGATTTATCCGTCGTGGTGACGCAAAGCGTCGGCAGTGACCCGTCCGGAAGCACATATTGGCCGAGTTCAGCCGGATCAAATTCGCCAGCCGCTGCGGCGGGCAGCTGATGGGCGAAACCGACGAACACCAGTGCGGCCGCGCACAGGATGCGCAGCGCCCATTGTTCGATCTGTGTCGTCCGTCTGATCAAGATTCCCTCTTGGATCGCTCCGATCGGAGGTTTGATAAACGCCGCTTCCCTCATATTCAATGCGTCAATTTAGCAGGCCGGTCAGGGGCGATCAGGCATCCGCCGTCGCATCCGCGGTTCCGGCCAGCGGATCCTCCTCGAAGGGATCGGCGGCGCGTTTCGGCTTGACCAGCGGTTCGGGGCGGACGGGGTGGGAAAACAGCATGTCGCGCCCGGCCTGCAGCCCTTCGGACACCTGCAGCACCAGGCGCGCCTCGTCGCGCTTGCGGATATCCTCGCCGATTTCGTAGGCGTCGACCTCGGAAACGCCGAGCGCCTCCAGCGTTCGCCGTCCGAAGAGCAGGCCCGATTCCAGCGTTTCGCGCAGCTCGTAGTCGACGCCCTTATTGCGCAGTTCGATCGAATGGACGCGGTCGTAGGAGCGCACGTAGAGCCGGGTGTGCGGATAGTCGGCCTGCACCAGTTCCACCACCTTGTCGGTGATTTCCTTCTTCTGCGTGCAGACGAGCACGATCTTCGCCCGGTCGATGCCGGCCGAGCGCAGCACATCCTTGCGGGCGCCGTCGCCGAAATAGATGCGGAAGCCGAAGGAGGAGGCCTGGCGGATGCGGTCGGCCGAAAAATCGATGACGGTGACGCTGCTCCCGCCGGCAAGCAGGATCTGGGCGGCGATCTGGCCGAAACGCGAGAAGCCGACCATCAGCACGTCGGCGCCGGCCCCCTCGAAATCCTCGTCCAGCTCCTCCTGCTCGTCGCCGTTGAGCAGCCGCTTCGAAAGGGCCGAGCCGATCGGCGTCAGCGCCATGGACAGCGTGACGATCGCGACCAGCAGCGAGGCCGTGCTCGTCGACATCAGGCCGGCTGCAGCCGCCGTGGTGAACAGCACGAAGCCGAATTCGCCGCCCTGCGGCAGCAGGAAGGCGATGCGGATCGCATCGTTGTGCGGGGAGCCGGAGATCCGGCAGAGCCCATAGATGACGATCGCCTTGACGGCCATGACGATCGGCACGGCGACGATGACGAAGACCGCGTTGTCGGCGAGAACGTCGAGCTCCAGCGACAGGCCGACGGCGATGAAGAAGATAGCGAGCAGTACGCCGCGGAAGGGCTCGATATCCGCCTCCAGCTCGTGCCGGTAGGAGGATTCGGCAAGCATCACGCCGGAAAGGAAGGCGCCCATCGCCATCGAGAGCCCGGCCAGCTGCATCAGGCTCGCCGACCCCATGACGACGAAGAGGGCAGCCGCGATCATTGCCTCGCGCGCCCCGGTCCGGGCGATAATCTGGAAGAGCGGCGTCAGCAGGTAGCGCCCCATGACGATCATCGCTGCAACCGCGCCGACGGCCACAGCGAAATCCAGCAGCGGCGCGTTGCTGCCCTTGTCGCCGCCGTCGAGGATGGTGATCAGCGCCAGCAGCGGTACGATCGCCAGGTCCTGGAACAGCAGCATCGAAAAGGAGCGCTGCCCGTATCGCGTATTGACGTCGCCGTCGCCCTCGAGGATCTGCATGGCGAAGGCGGTCGACGACAGCGCCAGGCCAAATCCGGCAACGATGCTGCCGCGCCAGTCGAGAACCTCAGAAAACCAGGCAAGCGCGGTCAGCGCCAGCCCCGTCAGCACCACCTGCGCCGTGCCGAGGCCGAAGATATCGCGCCGCATCTGCCAGAGGCGGGTGGGTTTCAGCTCCAGTCCGATGATGAACAGCAGGAAGACGACGCCGAGTTCGGCGACGGCGAGGATTTGTTCGCCATCGGTAATGCCGTGGAAGACCGGGCCGATGACGATGCCGGCGGCGAGATAGCCGAGCACCGTGCCGAGCCCGAGTTTCTTGAAGATCGGAGCGGCGACCACCGCCCCGCCAAGCAGCAGGATCGTTTCGGAAAAAAGGGCATTGGGCGCTGACATGCTGGCAATTTCTTTCAACGGCGGGGAGCACGCAGGCAGCCCCGGTAAAGAATCGGAGGCGGCGGCCTTGATGCTTGGGAGAGTGCACAATAAATGGAAGCCGAAGGAAAGGCCAAATCATGTCCTCTGAAATTGATTCCTCGACACTTCTTTCCCGCGCAAGTCAATTGATCGATCTGGCAAGGAAGGCAGGGGCCGATGCCGCCGATGCCGTCGTCGTCCGGTCGCGCTCGCAATCGGTCAGCGTCCGCCTCGGCAAGGTCGAGGGAACGGAATCCTCCGAAAACGACGATTTTTCCCTGCGCGTCTTCATCGGCAAGCGGGTCGCCAGCGTTTCGGCCAATCCGGGCTTCGATCTTCAGGCGCTGGCCGAACGCGCCGTCGCCATGGCCCGGGTTTCCCCGGAAGACCCTTTCGCCTGCCTGGCGGATGAGGCGAGCCTTTCGAGATCCTATCCCGACCTGCAATTGCTCGATACCACCGAGGTCTCCTCCGAGATGCTGCGCGAGGCGGCTCTTGCCGCTGAAGCAGCCGCGCTTGCGGTCAAGGGTGTCACCAATTCCTCCGGGGCCGGCGCCTCTGCCGGCATGGGCGGCCTCGTTCTTGCCACCTCGCACGGGTTCGAAGGCAGTTACATGGCTTCGCGTTTCGGCCATTCCGTCAGCGTCATATCAGGCGAAGGCACTGGCATGGAGCGCGATTATGATTTCGACAGCCGCCTCTATTATGCCGAGCTCGACGATCCCTCCGAAATCGGCCGTCACGCCGGCGAACGGGTGATCAAGCGCGTCAATCCGCGCCAGGTGCCGACCGGCAAGGACGTCACCGTCATCTTCGATCCGCGTGTCGCCCGGGGCTTCGTCGGCCATATCGCCGGTGCGATCAATGGTGCTGCCGTCGCCCGCAAGTCCAGTTTCCTTCGCGACAGGATGGGTCAGCAGGTGCTGAAATCAGGCCTGTCGATCACCGACGATCCGCTGATCGTGCGGGGGCCTTCCTCGCGGCCCTTCGACGGCGAGGGCGTGTCCGGCGAGCGGCTGGTGATGATCGAGGATGGTGTCTTGAAGCACTGGTTCCTTTCGACCTCGACGGCGCGCGAACTCGGTCTCGAAACCAACGGCCGCGGCGTGCGAGGCGGCAGCGCCGTCTCGCCGTCCTCCACCAACCTTGCCCTGGAACCTGGCGACATCTCGCCGGAGGATCTGATCCGCAGCGTCGGCAACGGTTTTTATGTCACCGAATTGATCGGCCACGGCGTCAACATGATCACCGGCGAATACAGCCGCGGCGCCACCGGCTTCTGGATCGAGAACGGCGAACTCACTTTCCCGGTCTCCGAGGTGACAATCGCCTCGAACCTCAAGGAGATGTTCATGCGCCTGACGCCGGCAAACGACATCGACCGCAAGTTCGGCGTCGCGGCCCCGACCTTCGCCATCGAAGGCATGACGCTTGCCGGACGTTGAGAAATGGATTGATCTGATGAGCGACATGGAGAAAGCCCGCTGGCAGAGCGATCTGACGCTGATCGCCGATGCTGCGAGAGAGGCGGGCGCCGTCGCTTTCGGCTTCTTCAACCAGTCTCCCGAGGTCTGGTGGAAGAACGAGGACCGTTCTCCGGTCAGCGCCGCCGATTTCGCCGCCAACAAGACGCTCGAGACTATCCTGCGCAAGGCCCGGCCGGATTATGGCTGGCTGTCGGAAGAAACCGACGACGACGCCGATCGTCTCTCACGCGAGACGCTGTTCATCATCGATCCGATCGACGGCACGCGCGCCTTCCTCGGCGGGCAGAAGGTCTGGTGCGTCAGCGTCGCGGTGGTTCATCGCGGCCGGCCGGTCGCCGGCGTGCTCTATGCCCCGGCGCTCGAAGAGCTCTATGAGGCGGTCGAGGGCGGCGTGGCGCTGAAGAACGGCGTTCCCTTCACCGTCTCGGCCGCCGGACCGGAAGAGATGAGCCGCCTTGCGATCGGTGAAGACCTGCTGAAGACCTTTCCGCCGGCGTTCCGTGACCGGGTGACGCGCGAGAAATACATTCCCTCGCTCGCCTATCGCATCGCGATGGTGGCGGACGGTCGTCTCGAAGGCACCTTCGTCAAGGGCAATTCACATGATTGGGACCTTGCCGCTGCCGATCTGATCCTTGTTTGCGCCGGCGGCGGCCTCGTCGACATCGAAGGCGAACCGATCGTCTACAATCGCGCCGAAGTCACCCACAAGGTCCTCTGTGCGGCCCCAACGCCCCGCATCAGTGAATTCCTCGCGGCCTTTGCGGGGCGACGAGACAGTTGACGTTTCCGTCAAAATCCCGCAGATGGGTGGCGGAGGAGAATAGGCAGAAAGAGAAGAAAAAAATGACTGACTCCGGTGACAAGAAGCAGCTTCTGCATCTCGTTTTTGGCGGCGAACTGGAAAGCCTCGATGACGTCCAGTTCCGTGACCTGCAGGGTCTCGATATCGTCGGCATTTTCCCGGATTATGCCGCGGCGCTGACGGCCTGGAAGGCGAAGGCGCAGCAGACGGTCGACAATGCGCATATGCGCTACTTCATCGTCCACATGCATCGTTTGCTCGATCCGCAGGAAAAGCCCAAGGGCTGAACTTAGCAAGTGCCGCCGGCCGGCCGCTCCTCGATCGGCCTTTGCTGCATCGGGGCGCCCGTCGATCCGGATTGTTTGACGCATTCTGAACAAATTAATCGGCCATTGCGGCCGCAACGATAATTAGGGAATGGGTTTGATGTCGATCGGTTTTGATCGGAGGCTGGCGCGATGAGTTCCCGGATGGCGCGGTTCGGTCTGAGCGCATACCGTCTGGCGGGAACCGTGGCCTCTCCAGTCGTCGGCCTCTATATCACCTACCGCACGGCCAAGGGCAAGGAAGACCGGGCCCGCCGCCTGGAGCGCTTCGGTTATCCGAGCGCCAACCGGCCGCAGGGCCCGCTTATCTGGTTCCATGCCGCAAGCGTCGGTGAAACCAACGCCGTCATCCCGCTGATCCGTGAAATCCGCCGCCGTGACATCCATGTCATCCTGACGACCGGCACCATCACCTCGGCCAAGCTCGCCGCCGAGCGCCTCGGCCAGGAAGCGATCCATCAATATGTGCCGCTCGACCTGAAGCCCTCCGTCAGCCGCTTCCTCGATTACTGGCAGCCCGATTGCGCCATCATCGCCGAATCCGAGATCTGGCCGGCAACTGTGCTGGAGCTCGGCCGACGCCGCATTCCGCAGATCCTGATCAATGCCCGCATGTCGGATCGCTCCTTTGCCCGCTGGCGCCGCCGCCCGGCGATCGCCGAAGCCTTGTTCGAGAATCTTGCCCTCGTCATCGCCCAGTCGGATGTCGATGCCGAACGTTTCCGCGATCTGGGCGCCGTCCCCGTCATCACTTCGGGCAATCTGAAGGTCGATACCGACGCGCCGCCTTATGACAGCGCCGTCTTCGCCCGCTACAAGAAGCAGATCGCCGAACGCAAGACCTGGGCGGCGATCTCGACCTTCGACGGCGAGGAGAATGCCGCCGCCATCGTTCACCGGGCGCTCAGGGAGCGCGACCGTCAATTGACCATCATCGTGCCGCGCCATCCCGAGCGCAGCGACGAGATCGAGGCAGCGCTCGTCAAGCAGGGGCTGAAGGTCGCCCGCCGCACCCGCGACGATGTCTTGTCCGCCGATGTCGATATCTTCCTCGGTGACACGATCGGTGAAATGGGCCTCTATCTTCGCCTGACGGAAATCGCCTTCGTCGGCCGTTCGCTCTTTGCCGAAGGCGGCCAGAACCCGCTGGAGCCCGCCATGCTCGGCTGCGCCATTCTCTCCGGCGGCCATGTGCAGAATTTCCGCGATGCCTATCAGAAGCTTGCCCGCAGCGGCAGCGCCCGCATGGTGCGCGATACTGAAATGCTGGCCAAGGGCGTGCATTATCTGCTGATCAACGACGACGCCCGCCGCAACATGATCGAGGCCGGCATCACCGCCGTGCACGAGATGCGCGGCGCGCTGACGGCGACGGTAAAGGGGCTGGAACCCTATATCAATCCGCTGACGGTGAAGGCGCGGCTGCTGCCCAAGGCCGTGGCCCAGGTCTGAGGAGCGAAGATGTCGGCAGCGTCGCCTATCAAAGGCATTCTCTTCGACAAGGACGGCACGCTGCTCGATTATGACGAGAGCTGGCTGCCGGTCAACCGCGAGCTTGCCCGCATCGCCGCCAAAGGGGATCAGCTTCTCGCCGACCGGCTGCTGTCGGCCTGCGGCATGGATCCTGCGACCGGCCATATCGTTCCCGACAGCCTGCTTGCCGCCGGCAATACCCGCCAGATCGCCGAGGGCCTCGTTGCGGCGGGTTCGATGGTCGATGTCGACGAGCTGACGGTCCGCCTCGACGACCTCTTTTCCAGCGCCGCCGAATTTTCCGTGCCGGTGACCGACCTCGCCGGCTTCTTCGCGCGGCTGCATCGACGCGGCTTCAAGCTCGGTGTCGCCTCCAGCGACAATGAGCGCTCGATCCGCCAGACGGCGGAACGTTTCGGTTTTGCCCGCTATATCGATTACATCGCCGGATATGACAGCGGTTTCGGCGTCAAGCCGGAGCCGGGCATGGTGCTCGGCTTCTGCGCCGCGACCGGTCTTTTGCCTGAAGAGGTCGCCATGGTCGGCGACAACAACCACGATCTGCACATGGGTCTGAATGCCGGCACCGGCCTGAGGATCGCGGTGCTGACCGGCACCGGTTCGCGGGAGACGCTTGCCGCCGCGGCCGATCATGTGCTCGACGATATCACCGCCATCGAGACCCTGCTGCCTGACCTGCAGCCGGCCTGACGGGTAAGGGCTTGCATTTTTTCAGGTTTTGGCTTCTCAATCCGGCCGGGAAACGAAAATTCTGTGGCCGGGCAGGGGAGCGGGACGGCAAGATGATATCCGAAGCGCCACCGTTCTGGTGGAGGAAAGCCGATTGGCGGGCCTGGCTGCTGCTGCCGCTTTCTTTTCTCTATGGCCGTATCGCCGGCCACCGCATGGCCCATGCGCGCCGCGCCTCGGTTCCGGTTCCCGTCATCTGCGTCGGCAATTTCACCGTCGGCGGCGCCGGTAAGACGCCGACGGCGCTGACGATTGCCCGCGCTGCCAAGGCGAAGGGGCTGAAGCCCGGCTTTCTCAGCAGGGGTTACGGCGGCTCGCTCGATGTGACGACCGTGGTCGACCCCGATCATCACCGGGCGATTGCCGTCGGTGACGAGCCCTTGCTGCTTGCCCAGGAGGCGCTGACGGTGATTTCGCGCCGGCGCGTCGAAGGGGCTCAGCGCCTGGTGGCGGAGGGCGCCGATCTCATCATCATGGAT
Source organism: Rhizobium sp. PEPV16 (assembly GCF_008919455.1). Lineage (NCBI taxonomy): Bacteria > Pseudomonadati > Pseudomonadota > Alphaproteobacteria > Hyphomicrobiales > Rhizobiaceae > Rhizobium > Rhizobium sp. PEPV16. Next base: position 52,523 of record NZ_VSZV01000332.1, on the reverse strand, counting down.
GACGGTTTCCAGAGTGCCCGGCTGGCGATCGACTATGCCTTGCTCGTCATCGACGCGACGCGCGGCCTTGGCAACGGCCATATCGTGCCGGGCGGTCCGGTCCGCGCGCCGATCCGCCAGCAGCTGCGTTCTGCGACTGCCCTGCTGAAGGTCGGTGGCGGCAACGCCGCCGACAGGATCGTCCGCATGGCGGCGCGCGCGGCAAAGCCCTATTTCACCGCATCGCTGAAAGTCCGCGGCGACAATACGCTGGCCGGCACGAAGGTGCTCGCCTTTGCCGGCATTGCCGATCCCGCCAAATTCTTCCGCACCGTTGAATCCCGCGGCGCCGAGATCGTCGTCGCCAAATCCTTCGGCGATCACGAGCACCTGACGGAGGAGGAGATCGAGGACATCCTGACGACCGCCGAGCGTCAAGGCCTCCTGATCGTCACCACCTCCAAGGATTTCGTCCGCCTTGCCGGCCATCACGGCAAGGCGGCGCGGCTCGTCGAAAAGAGCCGGGTGATCGAGGTCGACATGGTCTTCGAGGATCACCTCGCCCCCAGCCTCATCATCGACCGGGCGATCGTCGCTTGCCGCGAGCGGCGGCTGCGGGAGATGAAGGCCGGGGTTAACGCGATTCCAGCAAAGGCTGAACCGCTCTAGAGCCGCTGGTTCGGCAGCACGCCAGCGCGTTTGTCGGCATCGATGGCCGAGATCACGTCGGCATAGGGCTCCTGCCGGGCGACACTCCAGTAGCGCAATTCGTCGAGCGGGATCTGTTTCCCCGTCATCGCGCAGACGACATAGGAGCCGGGTGAGAGAATCTGGAAATCGCCATCGAGATACCGGATCTTCGCCTCGCGGTTTCCGTGCCCTTCGAACAAATTCATGCGCTCCGTTCCCTGCAGTCTGTCATTAGAGCATGTCGCGCAAAAGTGTGCCGCGGATTTGCGATCACGACATGCGGAACACCAAAGACCTAAAGCGTGGGCCAAGCGATCTGAAAGATCGCAACACGCTTTAGTCTGCCATACTCCCGCAAAGGCTGCTTTTCCAGCTTTTTTAGCTTCTGCCGAAAAGCCGCTCGATATCGCTGAGTTTCAATTCGATATAGGTCGGCCGGCCGTGATTGCACTGGCCGGAGCCGGGCGTCACTTCCATCTCCCGGAGCAGCGCGTTCATTTCCTCCGGCCGCAGCCGCCGTCCGGAGCGCACCGACCCGTGGCAGGCCATGGTCGCCGCCACATATTCGAGCTTGGCCGACAGGCCCGACGCCGTGTCCCATTCGGCGATCTCGTCGGCAAGCTGGCGGATCAGCCCATGCGCATCGACCTCGCCGAGCATCGCCGGCGTCTCGCGCACGGCGATCGCGCCTGGGCCGAAACGCTCGATCGCCAGGCCGAGTTCGGAAAGCTCGGACGCATGCTGCATCAGTCGGTCGCAATCCTCTTCCGGAATATCGACGATCTCGGGGATGAGCAGCACCTGCGAGGCCAGTCGCTTCGAATGCAGCGCCTTGCGCATCGCCTCGAAGACCAGCCGCTCATGCGCGGCATGCTGGTCGACGATGACGAGCCCGTCCTCGGTCTGGGCGACGATGTAGTTTGCGTGGATCTGGGCCCGCGCCGCGCCGAGCGGATAGCGCGCGGTCGGTTCAGGGGCTGCCGGCTGCGGCGAAGACTGCGGCTCGGCCCGCGCCGTCGGCATCGAAAGTCCGTCGAAGGACGCCTGTGGCCGCTCGCCGAAACCCGTTGTCGGCTGATAGGGCCGGGAGGGCGACGTTTCGGCCGACCATTGCGCCTGCGGCCGCTGGCCATTCGGCTGGAAGCCAGCGCGGAAGGAACGCAGCATGTCGCTCGCCCCGGTCGTTGCCGCCCGGCTGCCGTCGCGCGCCAAGGCCTCGCGGATGGCGCCGACGATCAGGCCGCGCACCAGGCCAGGGTCGCGGAACCGCACGTCGGATTTTGCCGGATGCACGTTGACGTCGACGAGACCGGGATCGAGCGTGATCGACAGCACCGCCACCGGATGGCGTCCGGATGGGATCGTCTCGGCATAGGCGCCGCGGATCGCCGAGAGGATCAGCTTGTCCTGCACCGGCCGGCCGTTGACGAAGGCGTATTGATGAGCGGAGTTGCCGCGATTGAAGGTCGGCACGCCGGCAAAGCCGGTAAGCGCGATCTCTTCGCGCATGGCGTCGAGCGCAATGGCGTTGTCGCGGAACTCCTTGCCGAGCACCTGCGCCATGCGCCCCAGATGATCGTCACCGGTCGCTGGAAATTCCAGCGTCGTGCGGTCCGAGCCCGACAGCACGAAGCGTACCGCAGGAAAGGCGATCGCCATGCGCTTGACGATCTCGGTAATGGCGCCGGCCTCGGCTTTTTCCGTCTTCAGGAATTTGAGCCGGGCGGGTGTGGCGAAGAACAGGTCGCGCACTTCGACGATCGTCCCGGGATTGGCGGCGGCTGGGCGCAGATGCGCGATCTTGCCGCCGGCAACGGCGATCTCGTGGCCGCCGGCGCTGTCGCGTCTGCGGCTTGCGATGCTGAGCCTCGCGACCGAGCCGATCGAGGGCAGCGCCTCGCCGCGGAAGCCGAGCGTGCGGATATCCTCGAGCGTCTCTGAGATCTTCGAGGTGCAGTGGCGCCTGACCGCCAGTTCCAGATCGGCCGCGTCCATTCCCGAGCCGTTGTCGCTGACGCGCAGCAGCGCCTTGCCGCCGCCTGATGTGGCGATTTCGATGCGCGTCGCACCCGCGTCGAGCGCGTTTTCGATCAGTTCCTTGGCAGCGCTCGCCGGCCGTTCGATGACTTCGCCGGCGGCGATCTGGTTGATGAGCGTTTCGGAAAGCTGTCTGATGGCCATGGTCTATTTTCGGGGATTCGCGGGCCGGAGGGAAGGGGTTTCGACAGGCTTTCCCGAAACGTGATCTGGGGCTCTCCCAAATTTGGGAATAGGTAATGTTAAGCCGGTTTTAACATAAAAATGGCATTTCTAATCACATACCTCCGGAAGCTGCGAAATCGAACAGATGTGGGACGCAACAGAATGAGTGCCGGCTTCGAAAAGGCGGACACATCATCAGAAATGGATGGGTCTCCCGCCGAGGCCGATCTGCAGACGGCGCTTTTCGATGTGGTGTGCGACAGCCTTTCGGCAGCTTTCATCATCTACGACAAGAACGATCATCTGATCTTTGCAAGCCGCCAGACTCTCGAGTTCTTTCCGCTGCCCGCCGAGATGCTGAAGCCGGGGACGCGGCTTCGCGATTTCCTCGGCGCGATGTACGACACCGGCATTCGCCAGCAGTTTGATGTCAGGCAGGGTGGCTCGCTGAGCCGCGAAGACTGGCTGTCGCAGAAAATCGCCTCGCATTGGCGCGAGCGCTTCGATGCCGTCGAGCGCCACGGTGCCGATAGCTGGGTCCGCTTCGTCAAGCGCAGGCTGCCCGGCGGTTACGGCGTCACCATCATCTCCGACATTTCCGAGAACAAGAAGCGCGAAGAGCAATGGCGCTCCGATCTGGAGCGGGTGCAGCTCACTGAGGACATTCTCGACAATCTGCCGTTCCCGCTCTTCGTCAAGGATCGCAACCTCACCTATGTCGCGGTGAATCTCGCCTTCTGCGAGAAATATCAGACAAGCGCCGACGAGGTGCTTGGGCGCAAGAGCGGCGATCTTTTTTCAGAAGAGATCGCCAAGCGCTTCGAAGAAAGCGACCGCCATGTGCTGGAGACCGGCGAGATGTCCGTCTCCCGCCAGCGGCAGATCTCCCGCGACGGCATCGAGCGCGATATCGTCAGTCGGAAGCACCGCATCGGCAAGCCTGGCCGCTACTTCCTGGTGTCGACCATGCAGGACCTGCCGCGCGACGGCGCCGATCTCGACGAGTTCGGTCAAGCGTCCGCGATCACCGCCTCCAGCAATCAAAGCTATCGACGGGCCTATGTACCGGTACCAACCGGCATCGCGCGGCGCGAACCGGCGGCGATGGAAGCGATCGTTCCGGAGAATTTCTCCGGCCGCAAGGTCCTCGTCGTCACGGCCGACCTCGCCGCCGAGACCGCCGCGCTGCGGACGCTGACGAAATACGGCTTCGAATCCTGCTCGGTCCGCGGCGAGGACGAAGAGGAGCGGTTCCTGGAGATCGCCACTTCCTCCGGCATCTCGCTCGATCTTCTGATCATCGACAACCAGATGGGCATGCGCTGCCTCGAACTTGCCGAGCAATACGGCATCCCGGCGCTCGTCATGGACGGTTTCCAGATCGCCAACGAGCTCACCTTCCAGATCGCCCGCCATTTCAATCGCAACAGCCGCAGCGCCGGTTCGGATGCGGATTGGGAAATCACCATTTCCGACGATCCGGTCGGCCTGCAGGTTCTCGTCGCCGAAGACAATGATATCAATCAGATCGTCTTTTCACAGATCCTCGAAGGTCTCGGCTATCGCCACATGCTTGCGGCGACCGGCGACGAGGCCGTGCGCCTGTGGGCCGAGCACCGGCCGCAGATCGTGCTGATGGATATTTCCCTGCCGGGCTTCAACGGCTTCGAGGCCGCCCGCCTCATCCGGCAGATGGAGGGAACCGGCGGGGGCACCCGCACCCCGATCATCGGCGTGCTCACCCAGGCCTTCGAGCGTGACCGCGCCGAATGCGTCAAATCGGGCATGGACGACGTCATCATGAAACCGGTCAGCCCTGACATGCTGGAAACTATATTTCAGAAATACCTAATGAGTGAGGCCGTGCGGGCTCAAAACTGAAACCTGCCGCGCAAAAGTGTGCAGGCGCCAAAATACCCGTCAATTCCCTAGATTTTGGGCAGGTTCAGGCGGCTATGTCGCTGATTTACTATCAAATTGTTAAGACCTGCCGGTCATTCTTCTGCATGGCTCCGGAGGAAAGCTCGGGTTTGGATGATGAAATCGGCGGACATAGCTTTCTTGACCGTCGGTCAGAATGAGCTTCAGGCGATGGCCTATACCGATCCGCTGACCGGATTGGGCAACCGCAATCGCATGCGCGACAAGGTCTTGCAGATCTCTTCCGAGCGCGCCAGCGATCCGGCCCCCTTCACCATCGGCATCGTCAACCTCGACAGTTTCAAGCCGATCAACGATCTGTTCGGCTCGACAGCCGGCGATGAAATCCTCTGTCAGGTCGCCCATCGTCTCAGGGCCTGCATTCCTGACGGCGCGCTGGTTACCCGCCACGATGGCGACGAATTCGCCTTCGTGCTGCCGTTGATTTTCGAGCGGGCGAGTGCCGAGAAATTCGGCCAGATGATCCGCGAGGTGCTGTCGGCGCCTTATGACCTCGGCGACCGCAACGTTCGTCTCTCCGCCTCCCTCGGCTTTTCCATCTATCCCTTCGCCGGAGAGGATTGCGAGGAACTGCTGAAGAGCGCCGAAACCGCCCTCTACCGTTCCAAGCGCCGCGGCCGCGGCCAGATCACCGTCTATTCGCGCGAAATCGCCCAGGAGATGAAGCGCGCGACACAGCTGGAGCAGGCGCTCAGAAACGCCATCATCTCCGACGCGATCGACGTGCATTTCCAGCCGATCGTCTCGCTGTCCAACAATCAGGTCGTCGGCTTCGAGGCGCTCGCCCGCTGGAACGATCCCGATCTCGGCTTCGTGTCGCCCGGCGTCTTCGTGCCGCTCGCCGAAGAGCGCGGCTTCATCGACGCGCTGTCGGAGGCGTTGCTGCGCAAAGCCGCCGAGGCAGCGCTCTCTTGGCCGCGCGAACTCTTCCTGTCGTTCAATCTTTCCTCGGCCCAGCTGATGGATCCGGGTACGAGCAGCAGCGTCCTGTCGATCCTCGGCCGCGTCGGCTTCGATCCGCATCGCCTGGAGCTGGAGATCACCGAGACGGCGGTGATGAGTTCGGCCGATACCGCTCACCGCATCATCGCCGATCTGCGCGCCGCCGGTGTGCGCATCTCGCTCGACGATTTCGGCACCGGCCAGTCGAGCCTCGGGCGCCTGCGCGACTTCATCTTCGACAAGATCAAGATCGACCGTGCCTTCGTCTCGCGCATCAATTCCGATCGCGCCTCCGAACACATCATCAAGGCGATCCTCACCATGTGCGAGGGCTTGGAGCTGGAAGTCGTAGCGGAAGGCATCGAGGATTATGCGGAGGCGGTGAAGTTGCGCACGCTCGGCTGCGGCATGGGCCAGGGCTATCACTTCGGCCGTCCGGCCGACGGTATCGCCACGCTGCGCTTCCTGCACGAGAACTATTACGATCCGACCATGATGGAGCGAGCCAGCGCATAAAGCGATGGCGCCACATAAAAACGATGGCGCCCCTGAGAGCGCCATCGCCTACGCTATACTACCGCGCGCGGATTACTTAGGCGTGGTCGAGCCGGTTGCCGTGGTATCGGTACCGGTCGCAGCCGGAGCCGGAGCCTTTTCGGCGGCCAGCATTGCCAGCGTCTTGAACTCGGGTGCAGCCTTCAGCGATTCAGCCGTTTCGCTGGTCGTCAGCTTGACGCTGCCGTCCTGGGTGTTCTGCGCGACGGTGATCTTTTCCATAGGCACGGCGACATTCTTTTCGCCGATGCCGAGGAAGCCGCCGACGCCAACGATTGCGGCAACCATGCCGCCATCCTTCTTCATGATCAGGTCGTTGACGCTGCCGATGCTTTCATTGTTGCCGTTATAGACCGACTGGCCGATATAGGTGTTGGCGCTGACCTGGTCCGGAGCCTGCTCCGTCAGATAGGCGGCCTGAGCCGTATCTGCCGTCGGTGCCGGGGCCGGAGCCTGTGCGGCATCGCCTGCGGGCTTGGTGACATCAGGCGTCATCGGCTTCGGTGCTGCCGGATCGGCGGGAGCCGTCTGTGCCGGAGCGGCGGGATCCGCCGGCTGCGGTGCCGTCTGCGAAAATGCCGCCGGTGCGAAAGCCGTGGCAAACAGTGCGCCAGCGGCAACGGTCGTCAAGAGTTTGCGTGTCATTTCGAACCTACCTTCGTTTTTCTTTAGAGTAACCGCCAACCCGGCAACACCTATTTTCAGGTCTCGTTGCCGCGTCAGTTCGAAAGGAAAATGGCTGGTGGCGCGATTGGTTCCGGTTGAAAACACGGAAAATTTCTCGATTCTCACGGAACATTTATCGAAGGGTGGCCGCCAAAACGAGAAAGCGCCCCGGTAAGGGGCGCCTCTGATCACCGATGGCAAGCAAAAGTCAGATCACATAGACGGGGTCGAACACGCCTTTGACGTCGATGCCGAGTTCCAACAGCGCGCCGGCACTCGGCTGGGCCGAACGGGCATCCTCATCCAGCCCTTCCCAGGCGGTCGTTACCGCAAGCCGGTCGGCATTGACGCCGATGAAGGCGGGGCAGGAGGGCTGGACGGCGGGAACCATATAGCGCGAGATGCGCAGACCGTCCGGACTATAGCGGTCGACGACGCCGGCGCCCCAGCGCGCATTCCACAGATAGCCGTCGGCATCGACCACCGAGCCGTCGATGCTGCCGGGCTCGTCCATGCTGTCGACCAGTACGATCGGCTCGCCCGAGGGGAGGCCGGTCAACGGATCGACCATGACGCGCATCAGCCGGTTGATGCGGGAATCCGTATAATAGCCGACCGTGCCGTCAGGCGAAAAGCAGATCGAATTCGGGATGCTGATGCCGTTGAAGATCTTCGTCACCTTGCCGCTGGCGACATGATAGATGGCGCCGGCCTGGTTTTCCGCCCGTTTGCTCATCGTGCCGATCCAGAGCGCACCGGAAGGATGGGTGCGGCCGTCGTTCGAACGGTTTTCCGGCCTGTCGTTTTCAAGCGCGGCGTAGAAGGTGAGGTTGCCGTTTGCCACATCGCGCACGAAGAGTCCTTCCTCCGTCGCGATCAGCTGACGTCCGGCGTCGATGCGGGCCAGCACGCTCGCCATCACAGGCAGTGGGTGCACCTTTTTCGCAGCCGTCGAAAGATTGAGCTCGTGCAGTTCCTTGCCGAGAATGTTGAACCACCAGACAGTGTTGCTGTCCGGATCATAGGTCGGGCCTTCGCCGAGGACGGAATTGGTATTGCAAAGTGTTTTGCCCTCGAACTCATAAATATCGGTCATACGGTCACGCTCCCAATGGCTGCATCATAGGCGTAAATGGTCGCCTTGGCGCGCTCGGCAACCTCTGATGCGGTCATTCCCGGCTTGTAGATGCTGGTGCCAAGGCCGAAGGCGAAGATGCCGGCCTTGGTGTAATCGCCGAAATTCTTGTCCGACACACCGCCGACGGCGGCTATCGTCAGCTCCGGCGGCAGGATTGCCCGGATCGCCGTAATGCCGGAAGGGCCAAGCACACTGGCCGGAAAGAATTTGAGACCGGAGGCGCCGGCGCGCGCAGCCGCCAGCGCCTCGGTCGGCGTAAAGACGCCCGGCATCGTCACCATGCCGTATTCGCGCGCCCGGATGATCACCTCAGGCTCGACATTCGGGGTGACCAGCAGCTTGCCGCCGGCTGCATGCAGGCTGTCGACCGCCTCGATGGTCAGCACTGTGCCGGCGCCGATCAGCACCTCGGGCGGCGCCATCTTCGCGGCGAGTTCGATGGATTTGAACGGTTCCGGCGAGTTGAGCGGGATCTCGATCGCCGTCAAGCCATTTTCGATCAGAGCGCCGACGACGCTTTCGGTCTCGTCGGGCCGGATGCCGCGAAGGATGGCAATCAGCGGGCGCTTCATGTCGGGGAAGGGGATACGGTTCATCGTGTCAGCTTTCTCAATTCGGCCAGATGGCTTCGGCGGCGGCCGAAAGCCCGCGGCGCACGGCGGCGTCGGCGTCGATGGCGGTGAAGGCAAGGGAGAGGGTTCTAAAGGCCTGTTCGTAGAGCGCCTGCAGGCGCCCGGAGGCGACGAGGGTGATGGTGGTGCCGTTTGCCGCATCCTGCAGCGCCCCGGCGATTTCGAGGCCGATCAGCGTACCGGAAAGCCGGGCTTGTGCGGCAGCGGCAGAAATCGCGTGCAGGAGCTGGCCGGAACGGGCGGCAAAGAGCAGGTTGGAGGCAAGGGCCGGGCGTGCGAAAGCGGCCGAGACCGCGGCCTCGAAGGCCGCCGCATCCGCCGGCTGCTCTTCCGCACCGGCCACGGCATGCGAAAGGATCGTGTGTTTGCTGATGACGTCGAAAAGCTCGCCGGTCATGAAGGTCGAAAAGCCGGTCACCTTGCTGTCCGTCACATGCACCCATTTCGAATGCGTGCCGGGCATGCAGACCGCCTGCGCGCCTGAGCTCGCGGGACCGAGCGCACCGAGAAGCTGAGTTTCCTCGCCGCGCATGACGTCGGGCCTCGCCACGTCCCGCTGGGCAAGGCCCGGCAGAATGCGGATGTCGCGGCTTTCGCCGGGCACGGAGACCGCCCCGGTCAGGATCGAGGCGAGCGGCGCCGGCACATCGATATAACCGGCCTCGACCCAGCCCTGCCTGGCGCCGGCCATGCCGCAGACGATCACCGGCAGGTTTTCCGGCGCCTCGATGGCGGCGAGATGGCCGGCAAGCACCGCGGAAAAGCCGGTCTTTGCCGCGCTCGTCATGCCTTCGCCGCTACGGCGTTCGGCAAACACGGTGCCGTCTCTGCCGATCAGCCAGAGCCGGAAACTGCTGGTGCCCCAGTCCACCGCGACATAAGCGGGATTTGTCATTACAGAACGCCTCCATCGACAATCAGGGACTGGGCGGTCATCGCCGCCGCACAGTCGGATGCAAGAAACAGGCAGGGACCGACGATCGCATCGGGTTTGAGCGCAACCTTCAGGCACTGATCCTCGACCGAGCGCGCAATGCTTTCCTCGGTGAGCCAGTGCTGCATCTGCCGCTCGGTGACCACCATGCCGGGCAGGATGCAGTTGACCCGGATGTTCTCCGGCCCGAGCCTGCCCGCCATACTCTTCGTCAGCCCGACGACCGCCGCCTTGGCCGCCGCGTAGGCGGGAAAACCGCCCATGTTCAGCTTGAAGGCGATCGACGACATATTGATGATCGCGCCGCCGCCAGCCGACCGCATCGACGGCACGACTGCCTGCGAAGTGAAGAACACGTGCTTGAGGTTGACCGCCTGGTTGTTGTCCCAATAGGCCTCGGTCACCGCGTCGAATTCATGGCGGTCGTCCCAGGCGGCATTGTTGACCAGCACGCGGATCGGCCCCGAGCTGGCAATGACAGTATCGACCGTGCGCCGGATCGCCGCGATGTCGCGCAGGTCGGCATGGTAAAAGGAGACCGGATGCGCCGTCTCCCGCGACAGCCTTTCGGCAAGCTCGCGGCCGGCGGCCTCGGCGATATCGATGAACGAGACCTTGGCGCCCTGGCGCGCGAAACCTTCGACGATCGCAGCACCGATGCCCGATCCGCCGCCGGTCACCAGCACGGCTCGGTCTTTGAATTCGGGAAATTGTGCTGCCATCATGGTCACCGTCGCCTCCCGACTGAATTGTTCCATTATTTGGAACTTAATTTGACTATATGGAATTATCGAATTACACTGCCCTTTCTGTCAAGGGCGGACGAGGCGATGAGTTCAAACGGCGAAAACATAACACCGGCACGCGAGACCGGGACGCTCGGCAAACTGATGGTTCTGCTCGATCTCGTCACCCATGCCGATGCGCCGCTGCGTTTCACCGATATCCTGGCCCTTGCCGGCCAGCCGCGCGGCACGCTGCATCGCCAGCTCACCCACCTGGTCGAGGAGGGGCTGCTCGAGCTTGATGGCGACGGCCGTTATGCGCCTGGCCTGCGCCTGCTCGATTTCGCCGCGCGCAGCTGGGCGCGCAACGAATTCCGCCTGATTGCCGAACCGCACCTTAGAGATCTGCAGCGGGCGACCGGCGAGACGGTGCATCTCGGCGTTCTGAGAGGGCAGTCGATCATCTATCTCGATAAGGTCGAAGGCCGCCAGCCGGTACGTATGTATTCGCAGATCGGCAATGCCTCGCCCTGTTATTGCACCGGCGTCGGCAAGGCCGCCCTTTCGCTGCTGCCGGCCGAAAGCCTTGTCGATCTGCTTGCCGGCCTGAGCTTCACCAGCTTTACCGCCTCGACCCATGTCTCTGCCAAAACGCTGCTTGCCGAAATCCGGGAGATTGCCGATCAGGGTTATGCCTTCGACCGCGAAGAGCATGAGGCCGGCATCCGCTGCGTTGCCGCACCCATCTGGTCGGAGGATCGGACCTTTATGGGTGGCATTTCGATTACCGGCCCGGCCTATCGCTTGTCGATGGAACTTCTGCACCAATGGTCCGTTCCGGTGCAACTGGCGGCTGCGAGCATCATGCAAGGCATGCGCGTTCGTCTCGGTCCGCGCCGCTGACGGAAGATCGCCGTCGGCCACTGCTGGACGTAATCGCAGAGCATGCTTATGTTAAGCGCGATATTGAGATTTTCCGGCGAATCACCACAACTAGAACGGTCCGCGAAATCTACAACCATTCACCGGCCGAACGCTCAACGCCGAAGCCGATTCCAACCAGCGATCGTCGTTTCCCGATGCAATCGAGCCGGCCGCGGCGGGCAGATTTCGCAAACGCTTTGCCGGCCGCTGTGCCGAAGATGAAGAAATGTGATGGCACCCTTGTCGCAAACATCCACGGAAGAAGACGATTATGTTCAGGAAATAGCGGGCCTGAAGACCCAGTTCGATATTTTCCGTTTCATGAAACGCGTGACGGAAGCCTATCGCAGCCGTGCCTTCATGGTTCTCAACCTGCCGCCGATCACCTCCTTCGATCTTCAGGGCAGCACTGTCATCACCAGCTGGCCGGCCGAGCTGCTGGCCCTTTACGACCAGGAGGGCCTGATGGTGAACAGCCCGGTCCTCAGGCGGCTGAGAACATCCGCGCGGCCCTTCTTCTACGATATGTCGCGGCAGAACTGGTCGCGGGACGACGGCAAGTCCATTCTCGTCGCCTCCCTGTTCGAACGTTTCAAGATGATGCGCTGCGCCTATTTCCCGACGCATGAGCCCTCCGGCCTGCGCGGCGCCGTCTCTTTCGCCGGCGACCGCGAACCCTTCAGCCCTGCCGAGATGCGCGAGCTCTGCTACATCGCCATCCATGTCTTCGACAGGCTTGCCGAGATCCGCAACCTCGATACGCGCATGACGGACACGCTGACCGACCGCGAGATCGATTGCCTCAACTGGACGGCGGCCGGCAAGACCAGTGCCGAAATCGCTGAAATCCTGACCCTGTCCGAGCATACGGTCAATCACTACCTCAACCGCGCCACCAAGAAGCTCGATACGGTCAACCGCACCCAGGCGGTCGCCAAGGCGCTGCGCATCGGCCTGATCAAATAAGTTGCAAAAAACAACCGACTGCTTTTGAAGCCGCCCAGCGCGTAGGCAAGTCTTTCCCGTTGAGGGGCTGTCGCAAGCGCTTTTGCAGTCTTTTCCTTGATTTTCCATCTGGCACGCTTTCTGCATCTCTTCATGCGAGAGGTCCAGAGGGGACTTTGAGGCCAGCGCCAGGAAATGGCGCGGCCGACACACCGCTGTCCGACGCCGTTGCCGCTTTCTCCCGGCTCTTCGGTGTCGGCGGCGGTTGTTGCGTTTTGGCACCGCTTCTTTCCCGGCTGTCCGCGATTTCGTCTTCCCTGTTCATTTTTCGCTGGTCTTTTTTTCGACTTGCTCTAGTTCGCCCCGGATTGCGCCGGTTCTCGGGGAGACCGTTGCGGCCATCAGGGCGAAAGCCCGGCGGACTTGATGGCCGCAACGGATCGCCAATTCTCCCCGGCGCCTTTTTGAGCGCCGGCAATCGATTTCCCTCCCGATGATTTTGTTTGGCGAAGGCTTCCGTCTCCACTATCTGTGATCTGCAAGAAGAAGCAGTGAGGGTGGAATGGCCGACGTCACCAAAGAACAGGTTCTCGAAACGCTGAAGACCGTGCGTGGGCCCGACCTCGAGCACGATATCGTCGAGCTCGGCATGGTCTCCGACGTCTTCATCTCCGACGGCAAGGTTTATTTCTCCATCACCGTCCCGGCCGATCGCGCCAGGGAGCTGGAGCCGATGCGGCTCGCCGCTGAGCGCGTCATCAAGGAAATGCCGGGCGTCAAGGGTGCCCTCGTCACATTGACCGCCGACAAGAAGGCGGCCGCCGCCGCTCCGGCTGCCCGCCCTGCGCCGAACCCGCCTCACGGTCATGCCGGCCACGATCACCAACATGATCATGCGAGCCATGCTCACGCGCCTCAACAGCCGCCGCGCGCCGGCAAGATCGGTGTGCCCGGCATCGGCGCCATCATCGCCGTCGCCTCGGGCAAGGGTGGGGTCGGCAAGTCGACCACCGCCGTCAATCTCGCACTCGGCCTGCTCGCCAACGGTCTTCGGGTCGGCATTCTCGATGCCGATATTTATGGTCCCTCGATGCCGCGCCTGCTGAAGATATCGGGCCGCCCGACGCAGATCGACGGCCGCATCATCAATCCGATGGAGAATTACGGCCTCAAGGTCATGTCGATGGGCTTCCTCGTCGACGAGGAGACGGCGATGATCTGGCGCGGGCCGATGGTCCAGTCGGCGCTGCTGCAGATGCTGCGCGAAGTCGCCTGGGGCGAACTTGACGTCCTCGTCGTCGACATGCCGCCCGGCACCGGCGACGCCCAATTGACCATGGCCCAGCAGGTGCCGCTTGCCGGCGCCGTCATCGTCTCGACGCCGCAGGATCTCGCGCTGATCGATGCCCGCAAGGGCCTCAACATGTTCCGCAAGGTCGAGGTGCCGGTGCTCGGCATCGTCGAGAATATGAGCTATTTCATCGCCCCGGACACCGGCACCCGCTACGATATCTTCGGCCATGGCGGCGCCCGCAAGGAGGCCGAGCGCATCGGCGTGCCCTTCCTCGGCGAAGTGCCGCTGACGATGAACATTCGCGAAACCTCCGACGCCGGCACGCCGCTCGTCGCCTCCGAGCCGAACGGCGTCGTCGCCGGCATCTATCGCGGCATCGCCGCCAAGGTCTGGGAGCAGGTCGCCGGTCAGTCCCAGCGCCCGGCGCCGACAATCGTCTTCGAATAATGCATGCCGCCCGGAAGTGTGCAGCGGTTCCGGGATAAAGGCATGCATAAAACAAAGTGCATGCCGCCCGGAAGTGTGCAGCGGTTCCGGGATAAAGGCATACATCACAACAAATGCATGCCGCCGGAAGTGCAGCGGTTAAATCGTGTCGATGCGAGGTGCTTGAGCGAGCCGAATCACTGCGGCAGATACCCCCAATTGTGGGGGAAACGTGATGAAAAGCCGCGCTTCACGGAAGATGCCTTGATTATTTCACGGCTTTGCTTCATATGCCGCGGCGCCATGATGGCGTTTTGCTGCAGATGCTCAGTGACGGCGGTCTTCGTTTCGAAGAGGCCGGCCCGCCTGCAAGTTCGGAGTTGTCTTGTCGATCGAAGGATTGGGAACTGCGATGCGGTTGAGCACAACGCGCATGCCGGCCTTTAAGGTTGGATGCAGCCGGAGAGACGACCGGTGATTACCGCCTACTGTTCCAATTGCAGGTCGGTGGAGATCCACGATCTGTCGCATGCCGCCTCCTTTCCCGAGGATGTCGTCTGGATCGACATGATCGAGCCGACCCGTGATGAGGAACTCTATGTCGAGAAGATTCTCGGCATCGAGGTCCCGACCCGCGACGATCTCAAGGATATAGAGCCTTCCGCCCGTCTCTATGTCGAAAACGACGCCGTCTTCATGACCGCCTCGCTGCTCTGGAAGGCTGACACCGACGTGCCGACGCTGACCGATGTCGCCTTCATCCTGGCTGGAAACCGCCTGGTCACCATTCGCTACGCCCATCCCAAATCCTTTGCACTGTTCATCGCCGCCCTTCACCGGCTGCCGGAAAACTGGCGCAGCGGCGCTGCCCTTCTCGCCAAGCTCTTGGAGACGATCGTCGACCGCACCGCCGAGATCCTCGAGATCTCCGTCTCGCGCATCGACATCTTGTCGACGCATGTCTTCGGCGACCGGGCAAAGAAGGTGCGCAAGCCCTCGAACTACCTCGAGGAGAAGTTGCGCGATATTGCCGGCCATCACCGGATGATCAGCAAGGTGCGCGACAGTCTCGGTTCGCTTGCCCGCCTGCTGACCTTCTTTCACACGATCCCGGCGATCCAGCAGGACCGTGAGGCGAAGGAACTCTGCCGCACCGTTTCGCGCGATATCCAGTCGTTGTCGGAGCATGCTTCCTTCGTCGCCGCCAACATCACCTTCCTGCTCGATGCTTCGCTCGGGCTGATCAACATCGAGCAGAACTCGATCATCAAGATTTTCTCGATTGCCTCGGTGGTATTCTTGCCGCCGACATTGGTCGCTTCCGTCTATGGTATGAACTTTCAGGTCATGCCGGAGCTGACCTGGGCCGCGGGTTATCCCTATTCGCTGGCCCTGATGGTGTTATCCGCCGTCATCCCTTTTTTCTTTTTCCGCTGGAAAGGCTGGCTCTGAGGAGCCTGTTAAAACTTCATGTCCGAAGATAGCCATCCGAACGAACGCCATATGACGCCGAAAAAGCTGTTCTATCTCGGGCTGGGTTCCGTCGGTGTCGTCTACGGCGATATCGGCACCAGCCCGCTCTATGCCTTTCGCGAGGCGCTGAAGCCGGTGGCCCATGACGGCGTCACCCGTTTCGAGATCATCAGCCTGATCTCGCTGATGATCTGGGCGCTGACGATCATCGTCACCATCAAATATGTGCTCTTCCTGCTGCGCGCCGACAACGACGGCGAGGGCGGCACGCTGTCGCTGCTTGCCCTTTTGATGAAGACCGCCAACGGCCACACTGCCGTCCTGATGCTGCTCGGCCTGATGGGTGCAGCCCTCTTCCTCGGCGATGCGATGATCACGCCGGCTCTATCCGTGCTGTCGGCCGTCGAAGGCCTGAAGCTCGTCACACCCAGCCTCGCGGAATATATCGTGCCGATCTCGGTGGTGATCCTGGCGCTGCTCTTCGTCGTGCAATCGCGCGGCACCGGCGCCGTCGCGAGGTTCTTCGGCCCGATCACCGCCGTCTGGTTCCTCGTCATGGCCGCCGCCGGCATTTCCCATATCTCTGACGATTACGGCATCCTTGCTGCCTTCAATCCCTATTATGCCGTCGCCTTCCTGCTGCATGAGGGCTTCTACGGCATCGTCGTGCTCGGCGCCGTCTTCCTGACGGTGACGGGTGCTGAGGCGCTCTATGCCGATCTCGGCCATTTCGGCCGCCGCCCGATCCAGTGGGCCTGGTTCCTGCTGGTTTTCCCGGCGCTGACGCTGAACTATCTCGGGCAGGGCGCGCTGGTTCTCGGCAATCCGGCGACGATGTCCGATCCCTTCTATCTGATGTATCCGAAATGGGCGCTGCTGCCGGTCGTCATCCTGGCGACCGCCGCAACGATCATCGCCAGCCAGGCTGTCATCACCGGCGCCTTCTCGATGGTGCGCCAGGGCATCAACCTCGGCTTCCTGCCGCGCATGGAAATCCTCTTCACCTCGGAAACCAATACCGGGCAGATCTTCGTGCCTTCGGTCAACGCCGTTCTGTTCATCGGCGTCATCTTCCTGGTCTTGAGTTTCAAGACATCGGACGCGCTGGCGACCGCCTACGGCATCTCGGTCACCGGCGCCATGGTCGTCACCTCGATCATGGCCTTCGAATTCGTCCGGGCCCGCTGGAACTGGTCGCTCCCGGTTGCGGTGCTCGCGCTCGCGCCGCTGGTCGTGCTTGAAATGATCTTCCTCGGCGCCAACCTTTTGAAGATCCACGACGGCGGCTATATCCCGATCATGATCGCCACGGCCTTTACCATCGTCATGTGGACCTGGCGTCGCGGCACCGCGATCCTGATGGAAAAGACCCGCCACACCGATATTCCGCTCGCCTCCTTCGTCAGCTCGATCGAGCGCAAGAGCGAACACTCGCCGGCGCAGGTTCCGGGCACGGCGATCTTTCTGACCAGCGATCCGGAATCGGCTCCCGCCGCCTTGCTGCACAATCTCAAGCACAATCATGTGCTTCATGACCGCAACGTCATCCTGACCATCCGCACGATCAACAAACCGCGCGTGCCGAGCCACGACCGCTACAGGGTCGAGCAGATTTCCGAGCGCTTCTCCCGCGTCGAACTGCTGTTCGGCTTCATGGAATCGCAGAACGTCTCGCAGGCCTTGGCGACATTGCGCAAGACGGGACTGAAGTTCGACATCATGTCGACCTCATTCTATCTCGGCCGCCGCAAGTTGGTGCCGGACGCCAAATCTGGCATGCCCTACTGGCAGGACCGGCTTTACATCGCGCTCGCCAACGCCGCCGCCAACCCCTCGGATTACTTCCGCCTGCCGGCGAACCGGGTGGTGGAACTGGGCTCGCACGTTATTATTTGATGAGTGGGGCAAAGACCCGCCCCAAACCCCTCCCCACAAGGGGGAGGGGCTTAACTTGCCGCTCCGACGCTTCCCACTTCATCGCTTCATCCGCAGAACGGCTGATGTTTGTTGCGTCGAGCGCCGCACATTAGTCCCTCCCCCTTGTGGGGAGGGTTGGGGAGGGGCTTTTCACAAAGCTGCGACACACCTCATCCCACGAAATTATCCATCACATTAGAATATCCAAAACTTCTCATGGGCACATTTCGGCACGGCCTGTTAACCGGACATCAAGGTTAATGCGGGATTTTTATTGGAATGTTCCCGCGTTCCATGCCCGGAGTCCGTGTTGCGTCGAAAGAGCCCTTCCCGTAGCAAGCTGCGTCTTATTCCCGAGAATTGGGTGTCGCCCGCAATCTTCGGTCTCGCCGGCTGGCTGATTTTCCCGAGCGCCGCATCCCATGCCGATCTCGCCGCCATGCTCGCCGGCCTCGATCATGAGGGGGAGAACTGGCGCATGGTGCTGACCAATTCGCCGGCCGGCTCCATCCACCAGGCCGAACTCGCCTTCGCCGAGCCGATGGTGACCGGTTCGATCTCCGCCGGTGCCGGCATGGTTCTGCCTGACGGCCGCAAGGTCGCCTTCACTGCCAAGAACAAAGGCCACGAGGACACGCCGGACGAGGATCGCGTCAACCGTGGCAGCAAGAAAGGCCGCGTCGTCGCCGTCGAGAAGATGCAGCCGCCGAAGGACTTTTCAGCCGGCTCCATCCTCGAGCGCACCAAGATGCTCTTCACCCCGAGCTTCGATCTCAAGGACCGGTCGGCTTTCGTCAAGCCGAAGATCCAGGGCAAGGAAATCGAGATCGCCACATCTTTCTATAAGACGCAGCCGGTTGTGACCGATAATGGCGTGCCGGCAATGCTCGCAAGCCTCGTCACCAGCAGCAAGGCCGATGTTCTGGCCACCGCCTATGCCCCGGCCACACCCGACTATGCCCGCCAATCGCCGTTCGATTCCATCCTGACCGAACAGGACAGCGGCCGCTTCGTCCCGGAGATCGGCCCTCGCGATCATGCCTGGGCCGCAAGCGTGCTGGCGCCGAGCGTCTTTTCCGCCCAAGAACAGCAGTGCCTTGCCTCCGGCATCTATTTCGAGGCGCGTGGAGAATCGGTGAAGGGACAGGCGGCCGTCGCCCAGGTCATCCTCAACCGCGTCCGCAACCCTTCCTATCCGAAGACCATCTGCGGCGTCGTCTATCAGAACGAGGATTGGCGCAACCGCTGCCAGTTTTCCTTCGCCTGCGACAGCATCAAGGACAGGGTGAACTCGGAATATCACTGGCGAGTCGCCCGCGACGTGGCGATGGCTGTGACATCAGGCAAGATCTGGCTGCCGCAGGTGGGTTCGGCGACGCATTACCATGCCGTCTATGTCAGACCAAAATGGGCAAGGACCATGGAAAAGGTCGGCCGCATCGGTCTTCACGTCTTCTATCGCACCTATGGCGGCGGCTGGAGCTGAGATAAATCGCTGGGGCAAGCCGATTTCCGGCCCGCAAAAGCGGATTCTTTCCGTCGAATTTGCGCGATCGACCCGGAGTCGATTTATCTCTTTGATTTGATGGAATTATTTTCTCGCTGGACAGAAGCTGTCTACGCCTTGACTATGCTAATCCCTAAAACTATGTTGCGCGCGACTTCAGAACGGGCCGGAAGGGTCTCAACCTTCGCGTCCGGGGTCCGAATGACCGGGGTAGCGGGAGTGCGGGCGACGGACAGGTGAGGAGAGATCCATGGCGGATGACCGCGAGGAAAGTCTTGAAAAGCGCCGTGCGCAATTGGGAGCGAAACTCGCGACCAAGCGTGTCGAGACGGGACAGGACGAGGCTAGGGAAGCCCGCGCCGAGGTAAGCCGCAAAGGTTATGCCCAGGCGATGAAGCTTTCCAGCGAGTTCATTTCCGCAATCGTCGTCGGTGCTCTCCTTGGCTATCTCCTCGACCGTTTTGTTGGCACGGCGCCTTGGGGTTTGATTGTTCTTCTGCTTCTCGGATTTTGTGCCGGCGTTCTGAACGTGCTGCGTTCTGCGGGGGTGGTGGCCCATCCCCTGGACGACAAGGACGACAAGAAATAAGGACCGGTTCCGGTCCAGTGCAATGACCCCGCGTCCTGCGGGCCAAAGAGAGAGAACAAGCGGTGTCTAACGATCCGACTCATCAGTTCCTGATCCAGAAGATTGTGCCGATCGAAATCGGCGGAGTTGATTTTTCGTTTACCAATGCATCGCTCTTCATGGCCGTTTCGGCTGCCGCTGCCGCAGGCTTCCTCTATTTCTCGACCTCGAACCGCGCCATCGTGCCGGGCCGTTCGCAGTCGGTCGCCGAAATGTCCTATGAGTTCATCGCCAATATGCTGAAGGAAGGCGCCGGCAAGCAGGGAATGAAGTTCTTCCCGCTGGTCTTTTCGCTCTTCATGTTCGTCCTGACGGCCAACCTGCTTGGCATGTTCCCGTATTTCTTCACGGTGACGAGCCAGATCATCGTCACCTTCGCGCTCGCGATTCTGGTTATCGGTACGGTTCTCGTCTACGGTTTCTATAAGCACGGCTTCCACTTCCTGAATGTCTTCGTGCCTTCGGGCGTGCCGGGCATTCTGCTGCCGCTGGTCGTCACGATCGAAATCATCTCCTTCCTGTCGCGACCGATTTCGCTCTCGGTTCGTCTTTTCGCCAACATGCTCGCCGGTCACATCACGCTCAAAGTGTTCGCAGGCTTCGTCGCCTCGCTCGGAACCATGGGTGCTCTGGGTATCGGCGGCGCCGTTCTTCCCCTCATCATGACCGTCGCCCTGACCGGTCTCGAGTTCCTCGTCGCCTTCCTTCAGGCTTACGTCTTTGCGGTGCTGACTTGCATGTACCTCAACGATGCAATCCATCCGGGCGGGCACTAAGGATAACGACATCGACGTCAAAGGGCGTCAGTCATTCGCCGCAACAACCATTTCAAAGGAGTTCAACATGGAAGCGGAAGCAGCAAAGTACATCGGTGCAGGCCTGGCTTGCTTTGGTATGGCCGGTACGGCTCTCGGCCTCGGCAATATTTTCGGCAGCTACCTCTCCGGCGCACTGCGCAATCCGTCTGCCGCTGACAGCCAGTTCGGCCGTCTGGTATTCGGCTTCGCCGTTACGGAAGCTCTGGGCATCTTCTCGCTGCTCGTCGCTCTCCTCCTCCTCTTCGCCGTCTGATATCGGCGAATAGATGGATCACGGCCTGCGACCGCAAGCCGTGATCCTTTGCATTTGCAGTCCACCTGGAGGTGAGCATGTTTTTTGTGACCCCGGCTTACGCTGAGGAAGCACCGGCGGCAGCGACGGGTACGGATGCGCATGCCGCTCCGGCCGCAGGCGAGGTCCATACCGAGACTGGTGTTGCCGAAGGCGAACACGCCCGCGGCCCTTTCCCGCCTTTCGATTCGACGACCTACGCGTCCCAGCTGCTTTGGCTGGTGATCACGTTCGGCGTCTTCTATTTGCTCATGCAAAAGGTCATCGCGCCGCGCATCGGGGCCATCCTCGATCAGCGTCACACGCGCATTTCCCAGGATCTGGAAGAGGCCGGCCGCCTGAAGGCCGAAGCCGACGCCGCCGTCCAGACCTATGAAGGTGAACTGGCCGCCGCCCGCGCCAAATCCAACGCGATCGGCTCCGCCGCACGCGACGCCGCCAAGGCCAAGGCCGAAGAGGAACGCCGCGCTGTCGAGGCGAGCCTTTCGGAAAAGATCAAGGCTGCCGAGCTCCGTATCGGCGAGATCAAGGCCAAGGCCTTCGCCGACGTCGGCACCATTGCCGAGGAAACGGCGGCTGCCGTGGTCGATCAGCTGATCGGCGGTACCGTCGCCAAGGCCGATGTCGCTGCCGCCGTCGCGGCTGCCAAGAAGGAGGCTTGATCGATGGAATTTGCCTTTGACGCGACTTTCTTCGCCTTTGTCGGCCTCGTCCTGTTCCTGGCGCTGGTCGTTTACCTGAAGGTTCCGGGCATGATGGCACGGTCGCTCGACGACCGCGCCGACCAGATCCGCAACGAGTTGGCTGAAGCCAAGCGTCTGCGCGAGGAGGCCCAACACCTGCTCGCCGAATACCAGCGCAAGCGCAAGGAAGCAGAAGCCGAAGCGGCCCACATCGTTGCCGCCGCTGAGCGCGAAGCCGAAATGCTGACCGCCGAAGCGAAGAAGAAGACGGAAGAATTCGTCGCCAACCGCACGGCGCTATCCGAGCAGAAGATCAAGCAGGCCGAGGTTGAGGCGATGAAGGCGGTGCGTTCCGCTGCTGTCGATCTCGCAATCGCGGCCGCTGAAACCGTGCTTGCCAAGCGGGCCGACACCAAAATCCAGTCCGAGCTCTTCGGCAATGCCGTCGGCCAGGTCAAGACGCGGCTGAACTGAGCAGCTTCGAAAAGGATTGAGAGGGAAGGCCGGGCATGTCCCGGCCTTTTCTTTTGGCAGTCTTTTTTTGCCCGGCTTTTCTGTTGAATGACTTATTCCGAAAGCAGCTCGTCCGTCTCGGGTCCGTCCTCGGTCTTGCGCAGCGGCCTGAAGCTCATCCGGTGCAGCGAACAGGGGCCGTGCCTTTCGATGCCGGCGCGGTGTTGCGCCGTGCCGTAGCCCACATGCGCGGCAAAACCGTAATCCGGAAACACATGATGTGCCCGCGCCATCATCCGGTCGCGCGTCACCTTGGCGACGATCGAGGCTGCGGCGATCGAGACCGAGCGGGCATCGCCCTTGACCACCGCCTGTCCGGGGCAGTCGAGACCGGGCGGCACGTCGAGCCCGTCGGTCAGCACGTAGCTGGCCGGAATGGCGAGGCTGCAGATGGCCCGGCGCATGGCGTCGAGGCTTGCCTTGCGGATATCCGTCTCGTCGATGCGCGTCGAACTGGAGGAGGCGATGGAGACGGTCGCAGTCGCCAGAATCTGCACGAACAGTTCCTCGCGCCGTTGCGCCGAAAGCTGCTTGGAATCGTTCAGCCCCTCAGGGATGCGCTTCGGATCGAGAATGACGGCGGCCGCCACGACGGGTCCCGCCAGCGGGCCGCGGCCAGCCTCGTCGGCACCGGCGACCGGCCAGTGGCCGGCCTTGCGGGCTTTGAGTTCCAGTCGGAAATCCGGCACGAGTGGAGCCGTGTCGAAAAGCAGGGGAGAATCGGGTGGCGTGCGAGGTTTCATGCGGCTGAACCTCGCACGCCAACCCGATTTCCCGCAAGTCCCCGGATCAGGGCGGCGGCCGGGGACCGGTCCGGCGGATGGTGGCGGTCAGGGCCATCCGCGGGAATTGCGCTCGGTGCTCGAAAACAGGGCGGTTTTGTCGAGATGCCGAAACGCAAGCTTAAAAATCAAAGAAGCGACAATTGCACGCCGCTGCCATCAGGCGGTACGAACAGGTCATCGCGCAGCGGCACACTACGTCGCGTCAGCTCGAAACGTCTGGCGGCCATTTCAAAGCGCCGGGCGATCTGCCA
Source organism: Rhizobium sp. PEPV16 (assembly GCF_008919455.1). Lineage (NCBI taxonomy): Bacteria > Pseudomonadati > Pseudomonadota > Alphaproteobacteria > Hyphomicrobiales > Rhizobiaceae > Rhizobium > Rhizobium sp. PEPV16. The sequence continues at coordinate 29,663 of NZ_VSZV01000332.1, read as the reverse complement.
GGCATAGGGACCGGCGCCCTTCATGCGCTTGCCGAATTCGGCATCGTAATCCTTGCCGCCGCGCATCGAGCGTACCAGCGACATCACATGCCGGTAGCGATCGGGATAATGCTGCAGCAGCCAGTCTCGAAACAGCGGGCTGACCTCGAGCGGCAGTCTGAGGATGACATAACTCGCCTCGGCAGCGCCCGCAGCCTTTGCCGATTCGAGGATGCGCTCCAGCTCGTGGTCGTTCAGCGCCGGGATGAGCGGGGCGGCCATGACTGCCGTCTGGATGCCTGCTTCGGCAAGGGTGCGGATCGTCTCCAGCCGCCGCGGCGGTGTGGCGGCACGCGGCTCCATCGTCCGGGCAAGCTTGCGATCCAGCGTGGTCACCGAGATGCCGACGCGCACCAGGTTCTTAGCTGCCATCTCCTGCAGAATGTCGAGATCACGCAGGATCATCGCCGACTTGGTGACGATCGATACCGGATGGTTCGCCTTGTTCAACACCTCCAGAATGCCGCGCATGATGCGCCATTCCTTCTCGATCGGCTGATAGGGATCGGTATTGGTGCCGATTGCGATCACCCGCACCTTGTAGCCCGGCTTGGCGAGCTCCCGCTCCAGCAGTTTTACCGCATCGGGCTTGGCAAAGAGCTTCGTCTCGAAATCGAGCCCTGCGGAAAGCCCCATATAGGCGTGTGTCGGCCGGGCGAAACAATAGATGCATCCGTGCTCGCAGCCGCGATAGGGATTGATCGAGCGGTCGAAGGAAAGGTCCGGCGATTCGTTGCGGGTGATGGCCGTGCGCGGCTTCTCGACCTGCACTTCCGTCTTGAATGGCGGCAGCTCTTCCCAGGTCTGCCAGCCATCGTCGACGGTCTCCCGCTGCAGCGGCTCGAACCGACCTGTCGGGTTCAGTCCCGCCCCACGTCCGCGCCGCCGGTCGACCTCGACTCTCAGGCCGGAGGACACGATCATCGCATCGGCAATATCTGCCGTATTGGCAGGCGCGAATGCGGCCTGCCCTGCCAGGGACTGCTCTCTCATCGGATTCTCCCGCGGCGGAAAGCCATCGCCTTCGCCCGTTTTGCTGATTAAATTCCTATCCGCAAAATGAGAACAATGCAAGAACAAAATGAGGAAAACGGCGCTGGCAAAAATTTGTGCGGCGCATTATAAATAGTCAATGTTGACGGTTGTTCTCGAATGTCAGGATCAGGAATCTGAACTGGCACAGACTTTATCGGTACTGGTGGCAGGCGCGGTGGAGGGGCTGGTGAGCGATGTGGTCGTGCTCGATCACGGCTCGCGCGACGGCACCTCGCGGGTGGCCGACGCCGCCGGCTGCCGCTTCCATTCGCAATGGGATATCAAGGACATCGTCCGCGCAGCGCGCGGCGAATGGCTGCTCTTCGTCGAGCCGGGCGCCAGACCCCAGGCCGGCTGGATCGATGAGATCGCCGAATATGTCGCGCTGAACAAGCTGCCGGCGCGCTTCACCGCGTCGCGCGGCTACCGGCGCCCGTTTTTCCAGCGTGTCGGCCGAGCCGTGCCGCCGCTGGAACTGGGCTTTCTCCTGCCGAAGAAGCAGGCGCTCGCCATTGCCAAAAGCGGCATGCGGCTGACCGAATTCGTCAAGGGCCAGAAGCCGCGCAAGCTCGCGAGCGAACTGATTCCGTCCTGGGTCGCCCGCGCTGCGCGATAGGGCCGCAACCCTCTCGATGAGCAAAAGATGGCGCCCGCAACGGAATGGCCATGGAATGCCGGTGAACGGCAGAACAGGTCAGCGACAATCTCCTCTTCTGCCGGGTTCCCGGCGAAAGGAGGTGCGTCATGGCGCGCGGTAGGATCTACGGCGTACGCGGTATGATCTACGGCCTCATGGCCGTCATATTGCCGACATTGGTGATCGCGCATCCGCATTCGGCAGCATCGCAGATGATGCGCAGTTGCGCAGGCCGACCCGAAATCGTCAATTTCCTGGACAAGAATTTCGCCGAAAAGCTCACGGCAGTCGGACTGATCAACCAGAACGCCGTTCTTGAGGTCTATGCCGCCGAAAGCGGCACCTGGACACTCATCGTCACGGATGTTCACGGCATAAGCTGCGTCCTGCTGTCGGGTGACAGCTGGGACACGATGCCCGTCCTGCCAGGCCTTGCGACATAGCGCAGGCACATCGGTCTATTTGGTCGCGCCGCGTTTCAGGTGCTCGTCCAGACGCGGCATGATCTCGACGAAATTGCACGGCACGCTGCGATAGTCGAGCTGTCCTTTCAAAATGCCGTCCCAGGCATCCCGGCAGGCGCCGGGCGAACCCGGCAGCACGAAGATGAAGGTGGCGTTGGCAACACCTGCCGTGGCGCGCGACTGGATCGTCGCCGTGCCGATCTTCTCGTAGGAGATCCGGTGGAAGATGGCGGAAAAGCCGTCCATCCGCTTTTCGAACAAAGGTTCCAGCGCTTCGGGCGTCACATCGCGACCGGTAAAGCCGGTGCCGCCCGTGGTGATGACGACGTCTATGTCTTCTCTCTCAGTCCAGGCCTTCACCCGTGCGGCAATCTTTTGGCGATCATCGGGCACGATCCCCCGGTCGACCAGCCTGTGACCTGCCTCGGTGATCCGCGCCGCCAGCGTGTCGCCTGACTTGTCCGTCTCCGGCGTGCGGGTATCCGAGATCGTGAGAACCGCAATGCCGACCGCGATGAAGGGCCGCTTTTCGTCCAGACCTGCCATCATGCGCCTACCGAAGCCGTTTCCGTCGCCTGGAAATACCAGCCAGGGCGCTCGTCGTGAAGAGCTGCCGCCGCATCTTCGGCAACAGTCATGCTCGCAAAGATGCCGAAACAGGTGGCGCCGGAACCGGACATGCGGGTCAAAAGGGCGCCGTGAGCTTGCAGCATCGCCGAGATCTCCGAAATCTCGGGCACGAGTTCGCGCGCCGGCGGCTCCAGGTCGTTGCGGGCAGCAGCAATCGCCGCGAGCCAGTCGGCAGTCTGAGGCGGGCTCGGTGCCAGGCTCAGGGCCGGATTGTTCTTTGTCGCCAGCCGGCGGAAAACCTCAGGCGTCGAGACGCCCTTCAGCGGATTGGCGAGCACCATGGCAAAGGCCGGCAGATCAGGCACAGCTTCGATCTTTTCGCCGATGCCGCGGGCAATCAGCGGCCGGCTCTCCAGGCACATCGGCACGTCGGCGCCGAGCTTCAGCGCCAGCGCGGCAAGCGTCTCCGCCGATAATGTCGTGCCCCAGAGCCGCATCAGCCCGCGCAGCGTCGCGGCGGCATCGGCCGAGCCGCCGCCGATGCCGGAGGCAACCGGCAGGTTCTTTTCGAGATGAATGCGGACGGGAAAGGCGAGGGGACCGATCGCCTCGCGCAGGAGGTCGCGGGCCTTCAGCACCAGGTTGGTGCCGCTGTCGCCGGCAAGTATCTCGCCGAAACGGCCCGACAGGGTGAATGCATCGGCCGGCGACCGCATGAAGTCCAGCCGGTCGCCATGATCTGCGAAGGTCACCAGCATATCGAGCAGATGATAGCCGTCCGGCCGCTGGCCCGTCACATGCAGGGCCAGGTTGATTTTCGCGCGCGCCTCCTCGGAAACGCTAGTGCATGATGCCGAAAAGTGTGAGCGGTTTTCGGACGACATCATGCTCTATTTCTTTGACCTGTATCCGGCCAAGTCCTTTCAGGCATGCCTCCTGCCCGTCAGGATTTTTTGTCGACCGGCGGCGGGATGACGGGCGCCGGATCCGGCTGCTTCTTGTCGGCTGCCTTGGCATCGTCGCTGACGGGAGGCAGGCCGTTGGCGACCTTGTCCTTGATCTTCGGGATCTCGGCAGCTTCGGGCTCGGAGGCGAGCGCCCGGTTCCACTGGTAGACGGCCTCGAGCTTACGCCCGACGCGCCAGTAGGCATCGCCGAGATGGTCGTTGATCGTTGCGTCGCCGGCCTTGATCTGTGCCGCCCGCTCCAACTCGTCGACGGCATCTTCGAAGCGGTTGAGGCGGAAATAGGCCCAGCCAAGCGAATCGATGATGTAGCCGTCGTCAGGGCGAAGATCGACGGCCTTCTTGATCATGCCGAGACCTTCGTCGAGGTTCCGGTTCATGTCGATCCAGGAATAGCCGAGATAGTTCAACACCTGCGGCTGGTCGGGATTGAGCTCCAGCGCCTTGCGGAAGTTCGGTTCCGCCTGGTCCCACTTCTTCAGCCGCTCATAGGCAATGCCGCGCTGGAAGAAGACGCTCCAGTTGGCCCGGCCGGGGATGGGGCCGATGACTTCGACGGCCTTGTCATAATTGGCGGCCATCGCCTGGTAGTCCTTGGCGTCGGAGAGCACGCTGCCATAGGCCAGGTAACTGCGGATGTCCTTCGGATCGGAGGCGATCAGCGCCTGCAGGTGCTTGCGGGCCTCGTCGACCTTACCGCCTTGGGCAAGGGCCAGGCCGAGCTGCAGCTCGGAGATACGCCGCATCGGCGAATTCTCCGGCACTTTCTTGTAGAGCGTGATGGCGCGGTTCATCTGGTTCTGCTTCTCGGCAATGCCGCCGAGCAGCACCAGCGTATCGGCGCTGTTCGGGTCGAGGGCCTTGGCCGTCTGCAGGTAAAGCGAGACGATGTCCTCGGCGCCGTCGCGGTTTAGCGCGCCGCCGACCGAGAAGAGCACGCCGGCGGCACCTTCTTCGGCCGTCTTGACCTGCTGCTCCTGCTTCTCGTTCTTTTCGATACTGTCGCGCAGCGCGTTCAGCGGCGCATAGTTCGGCAATAGGTTGTCGCCGACGGAAACGGCGTCGAGCGCCTTCTGTTTATTGCCTTGTGCTGCTTCGAGGCGTGCAAGCGCCATCACGGCGCGCATGAAGGTGTCGGGCGCCGTTGCGCCTCCCTCCTTGTCGAGCACGGCATCGTTCAGATGCTTTCGGGCGGATTTCACGTCGCCGATGGCGATGGCGATCGCGCCGGCATTGTAATTCTGGAAGATGCGGAACCAGTCCGGCCCCTTCATCTTCTCGACCATCGTGAGCGCTTCCTTGCCGCGGCCGGCGCCGACGCGGGCCCAGGCGAGCAGCAGATCGTTCATCATCCGGTCGAGATCGTTTGGCCCCTTATATTTCAGGATGGCCTCGGCGGATTTGTAGTCATCACGGCGCACGGCATCCATGCCGCGCACGATCGTGGTGATACGCTCGACGGAAGGATCGCCCTTCAGGTCATTGGCATATTTGACGCCGTCCTTGATATCGCCATTGAGCAGCAGCGAGATCATCAGCCGCTGGCGAATCTCCGGATTGCCGGGCTCGATCTGCAGCGCCTTCTTGTAGAGTTCGATCGCCGTTTCATAATCATGATCGACATCGGCGGTGCGCGCGGCGAGAAAGGCGCCGGAGAAAGTGGTGACGCTGTCCGCATCGAAGTGAACGGCCGTGCCGGCATCGTCTGTCTTGGCCGCATCCTCGGCGTTTGCGCCGCCGACACCGCTGAGCGAAAGGACAGCGGCTAGCGCTGCGCTCGTAAGAAGACGGATGGCAATTCTCTGCCGCATTAGGAAACCTTTCTTCGACAGCGTCCCGACAAATGGTGCCGGCCGCAAAATCAGTTGCGATCACTGATTCATAACAGGATGGCTTTTTTGAAGCGGCGCTGCAAGAAAATCAGCCTGCGATCAAGGACGTTTGATCAATTGACGCGCTCGATGCAGAAGTCGATCACTTCCATCAGGGCGGATTTCCAGACCGTATCGGGAAGGGGCGCAAGCGCATCGCGCGCGATCGTGCCGTAATGGATCGCGCGGCCGATCGTGTCGCTGAGCGTGCCGTATTTGGTGATCAGTCCCAGCGCTTTTTCGAGGTTGGCGTCGGTGCTGTTGCCGGCCTCGATCGCATCACGCCAGAAGGCGCGCTCATCCTCGGTGCCGCGGCGATAGGCGAGAATGACCGGTAGGGTGATCTTGCCCTCGCGGAAATCGTCGCCGACATTCTTGCCGAGATCGACGGCCTTGCCGCCATAGTCGAGCGCATCGTCGACCAGCTGGAAGGCGAGCCCGAGATTCATGCCGTAGGATTTCAGCGCATTGCGGCCGGACCGGCCGGCTTCGGCGACGATCGGCCCGACTTCGGCGGCGGCGGCAAAGAGAGCGGCCGTCTTGGCACGGATGACGGAGAGATAATCGTCCTCCGTCGTCTCCATGTTCTTGGCGACGGAAAGCTGCAGCACCTCGCCTTCGGCGATCACGCAGGCGGCGGCAGACAAGACGTCCAGCGCATCGAGCGAGCCGACATCGACCATCATGCGGAAGGCCTGGCCGAGCAGGAAATCGCCGACCAGCACGCTTGCCTGGTTGCCCCAGATCATCCGCGCCGTCGATTTGCCGCGGCGCAGATCGCTTTCGTCGACGACGTCGTCATGCAGCAGCGTTGCCGTGTGCATGAACTCGACCGATGTGGCGAGCTTGACGTGATTTTCGCCCCTGTAGTCAAACAGCGATGCGGAAGCCAGCGTCAGCATTGGCCGCAGCCGCTTGCCGCCGGACGAGATCAGATGGTTCGCCACTTCGGGGATCATCTGCACATCGGAGCCGGCCTTGGAGAGAATGAGCTGGTTTACTCGCTCCATATCCGCCCTGGTGAGATCGACCAGCGGCTTTATGGATGCCAGTTTGTTTTTGCTTTCTTCAAGCGGTATGACCACGCCCAACGACCCGGACTCCTATTCATTCATTGCACCTGACAATAGAAAGGGGCGATGGACGCGGCAAGGGGTGAATTGTCGCGCTGAGCGAAATTGGAAGGAAAACGACGGCAAATGCATGAGCTTATCCGCGCCAACGATCCCGTTCTTCTCTCCTATGCCGAGAGTTTGATGAAGGATGCCGGAATTCACTGCTTCATCGCCGATCAGGGCATGAGCGTGCTGGAAGGCTCGCTCGGCATGCTGTCGCGCCGCCTGCTGGTGGATGAGGAGATGGCCGATCAGGCGCGCCGCATCCTCACCGATGCCGGTCTCGGCGGCGAGCTGCGCGAGCGGAAGTGAGCTCCGATGACCGCCACTGACACTGTCGATGCCTTTCATCGCGGCGGCTTCCATGTGGTGCAGCCGAAGGGCAGGGGCCATCGCTCCGGCATGGATGCGATGCTGCTTGCCGCTCTCGTCGCCGACGATCGCCCGGTCAGGGTTGCCGATCTCGGCGCCGGCGCCGGCGCTGCCGGCCTTGCCGTCGCCTCGCGCCTTGCCGATGCAGAAGTGGTGCTGTTCGAACGCTCGGCCGAGATGGCCGATTATGCCCGTCGAAGCATCCTGTTGCTCGGCAATGCCCATGTCGCCGGCCGCGTCAGCGTCGTTACGGCCGATGTGACGCTGACCGCCAAGGCGCGCAACGATGCGGGGCTCACCGATGAGAGCTTCCACCACGTCATCATGAACCCGCCCTTCAACGACGCCGGCGACCGGCGCACGCCGGATGTGCTGAAGGCCGAAGCTCATGCCATGACCGATGGTCTGTTCGAAAGCTGGATCCGCACCGCCGGCGCCATCATGATCCCAGGCGGACAATTGTCGCTGATCGCCAGGCCCCAGTCGATCGCCGAGATCATCACGGCCTGCGGCCGGCGCTTCGGCGGCATCGAGATCACCGCCATCCATCCGCGTCCGGGCGAAAATGCCGTGCGGATACTGGTGACTGGTATCAAGGGATCGCGGGCGCGGCTGTCGCTGCGTGCGGCCCTCATCATGCACGAAGAGGGGAGCCACAAGTTCTCCCCTCTCGTCGATGATTTCAACAATGGCCGGGCGGCCTATGCCAGGCTTTAGGCTGGCTTCACACTTTTCCTGAAAATGCTTCAGCCGGTGACGAAGTCGAGGAGCAGCTTGACGTTCAGTCCGGCGATCACGACCGCGATCAGATAGGCGATGCCGCTCAGCCAGCGCGGCGCCACGAGCTCGCCCATCTTGGCCCTGTTGGCAGTAAACATCACCAGCGGGAAGACGGCGAAGGAAAGCTGCAGGCTGAGCACCACCTGGGTAAGGATCAACAGCTCCGCCGTGCCCTGGTCGCCATACCAGATGGTGACGATCGCCGCCGGCACGATGGCGATGGCACGGGTAATCAGGCGGCGCACCCACGGCTTCAGCCGGATCTTGAGGAAGCCTTCCATGACGATCTGGCCGGCAAGCGTCGCCGTCACCGTCGAGTTGAGACCGCAGCAGAGAAGCGCGATGCCAAACAGCGTCGGCGCGATGGCAAGGCCGAGTAGCGGCGACAGCAGCGAATAGGCATCGCCGAGTTCGACGACGTCGGTCTTGCCGTGCGCATTGAAGGCGGCGGCCGCCAGGATCAGGATCGAGGCATTGATCAGCAGCGCGAAACAGAGCGCGACCGTCGAGTCGATCGTCGCAAAGGTCAGCGCCTCCCTCTTTTCGGGAACCGTATGGCCATAGGCCCGCGTCTGCACGATGCCGGAGTGGAGGTAGAGATTGTGCGGCATGACGGTCGCGCCGAGAATGCCGAGCGCCAGGTAGAGCATCTCGGGATTGGTGACGATCTCGGTCGTCGGGAAGAAGCCGGTGAGAACCGCGCCCCATTGCGGGTCGGCCAGCAGGATCTGCACGCCGAAGCAGACCGCGATGACGCCGAGCAGCGCGATGATGAAGGCTTCCACCCAGCGGAAGCCGAGCTTCTGCAGGAAGAGGATCACGAAGACGTCGAGCGCGGTGATCAGCACGCCGAGTTCGAGCGGGATGCCCATCAACAGGTTGAGGCCGATCGCCGTGCCAATCACCTCGGCGATATCGGTGGCGATGATGGCGATTTCCGCAAAGGCCCAGAGCGGCAGCGAGACATATTTCGGAAAGGCGTCGCGGCAGGCCTGCGCGAGGTCGCGGCCGGAGGCGATCGCGAGGCGCGCGCAGAGCGATTGCAGCACGATCGCCATCAGGTTGGAAAGCAGCGCGACGGTGAGCAGCGCATAGCCGAATTTCGAGCCGCCGGCGAGCGATGTCGCCCAGTTGCCGGGGTCCATGTAGCCGACAGCGACCATGTAGCCCGGCCCGGCGAAGGCCGCCGCCCTTCGCCACATCGAGCTGTGACGCCCGGTTCCGACGGTGCGGTAGACATCCGACAGCGACGCTTCTCCGCGTTCGTGCCGCCAGCCGCTCTTTGTATTCGGATTGAGCACGTCCATGCGATTTCCACCTGTTTTATCGTGCACGCACTATGACGAGTTAGAATGATAATGCAAGTCATTCGCAACAACAAATTCAAGCCCAATGTTTTCAGGAACGCAGCCATTGTGTTTGTCGTTCCAGCGCATACATGGGTGACGATCGTGCGACCCGAAGCGAAGGATGGGAAATGGCCGGACTCTTGAGAAAACTGATGCCGAAACGGTTCCGCAAGGACGGCATCACCATTCCGGTCGTTCGCCTGCAGGGGGCGATCATCAGTGGCGGTGGCCAGTTCCGGCCGACCCTCAACCTCGCCAATGTCTCTCCGGTTCTGGAAAAGGCCTTCGCCATGAAGGACGCACCGGCGGTCGCCATCTCGATCAATTCGCCGGGTGGCTCGCCCGTGCAGTCGCGCCTGATCTTCACCCGCATTCGCGAGCTCGCCCGCGAGAAGCAGAAGAAGGTTCTGGTCTTCGTCGAGGATGTCGCCGCCTCGGGCGGTTACATGATCGCGCTTGCCGGCGACGAGATCATCGCCGACGCCACCTCCATCGTCGGCTCGATCGGCGTCGTCTCCGGCGGTTTCGGCTTTCCCGAGCTTCTGAAGAAGATCGGCGTCGAACGCCGCGTCTATACGGCGGGTGAAAACAAGGTGATCCTCGATCCGTTCCAGCCGGAAAAGGAAAAGGACATCGAGTACCTGAAGAGCCTGCAGCTCGAAATCCACCAGGTCTTCATCTCCATGGTGCGCGAACGTCGCGCCGGTAAGCTGAGGGACGATGCGGCGGTGTTTTCCGGCCTGTTCTGGAGCGGCACACGCGGCCTCGAACTCGGCCTCATCGACGGCCTCGGCGACATGCGCCAGGAGCTGAAGCGGCGCTACGGCCAGAAGACCAAGCTGGAGCTCGTCACCGCTGGCCGCGGCCTGTTCGGCCGCCGGATTCCCGGTGTATCGCCGGTCTCGCTCGAAGGTGCTGCATTCGGTCTCGCGACGGGACTTGTCGAAGCGGCGGAAGAGAGAGCATTGTGGAGCCGTTTCGGACTTTGAGAGGAGCAAGAGAGGGGCATGGCACAGCTTATTACGATCCTGGTCCTGGTTTTCTCAGCCTGGTGGCTCTACCGCCGCTTCGTCTCCGATGCCCGCAAGCTCGCCGAAAAGTCGCGCCGCGCTGAAAAGGAGCGCCAGACCGGCGCGATCGGCACGCTGGTCAAGGACCCGGCGACGGGAGAATACCGGCTGAAGCGCGAGGGAGAATAAAATTAAGAGCACAAATTAAAGGGGCCTCGCCACTGCTCTGCCCATCCGGCATCCTAGACCCCTCCCCAGCCCCTCCCCACAAGGGGGAGGGGCTTAACTTGCCACACCCGCTTTCCAGATCTTCGACGTTTCGGGAGGAGCGAGGTGGTACTCCGAGTTAGTTCCTCCCCCTTGTGGGGAAGGGTTGGGGAGGGGTTTTAGATCTCTCCGCCGCCGCAAAAGTCTTGACCCCCGCCGCCCTCCATGGCACCTGTCGCGCCGATAAATCCCAAGCAATCGGTGCCGTTCGATGTCAGCTATACCAGACCATATGAACCCGAAGCGCTCCTTCCAGGCGCTGATCCTGACCCTGCATAACTACTGGGCGGACAAGGGTTGCGCGGTGCTGCAGCCCTACGACATGGAAGTCGGCGCCGGCACCTTCCACCCGGCCACGACGCTACGCGCCCTCGGCCCCAAGCCCTGGAAGGCGGCCTACGTCCAGCCGTCGCGGCGCCCGTCCGACGGCCGCTATGGCGAGAACCCGAACCGGCTGCAGCATTATTACCAGTACCAGGTCATCCTGAAGCCGAACCCTGCGAATCTGCAGGAGCTTTATCTCGGCTCGCTGGCGGCGATCGGCCTCGATCCGCTGCTGCATGATATCCGCTTCGTGGAGGACGACTGGGAAAGCCCGACGCTCGGCGCCTGGGGCCTCGGCTGGGAGTGCTGGTGCGATGGCATGGAAGTCTCGCAGTTCACCTATTTCCAGCAGGTCTGCGGCATCGAATGCTCGCCCGTCGCCGGCGAACTGACCTATGGTCTCGAACGCCTCGCCATGTATGTCCAGGGCGTCGACAATGTCTACGACCTGAACTTCAACGGCCGCGACGGCGACGAGAAGATCAGCTATGGCGACGTCTTCCTGCAGGCCGAGCAGGAATATTCGCGCCATAATTTCGAATTCGCCAATACCGAGATGCTGCATCGCCACTTCGTCGATGCCGAGAAGGAATGCCGGGCGTTGCTCGATGCCGGCGCCCCCGGCGATAACGCAAACCAGCGCCTGCACAAATGCGTCTTCCCGGCCTATGACCAGTGCATCAAGGCAAGCCATGTCTTCAACCTGCTCGATGCCCGCGGCGTCATATCGGTCACCGAGCGCCAGAGCTATATCCTGCGCGTGCGTACGCTCGCCAAGGCCTGTGGCGAAGCCTTCCTGCTGACCGACGCCGGCGGCGTCAACCTCCCCAAAGAGGCGGCGTAACGCAAAGCCTGCTAGCCGTATCGTCGATATCGACGGCTGGTCGGGCACCCCGAATCGTCGCGGATATCGGCGTTTGACGGCAGCCGGCAAACCCGCGTAGTCTCCGCCCGTCATTGCTTCGCTGCGGGGGATTCGCGATGTATATTGCGCTTGGCGTCATCGTTCTGGTCGCGCTTTATCTCGTCTTCGTCTACAACGGCCTGGTTCGCGCGCGGCAGATGGCGGGAGAGGCCTGGTCGGGTATCGATGTCCAGCTCAAGCGCCGCGCCGACCTGATCCCGAACCTGATCGAGACGGTCAAGGGTTATGCCGCTCACGAAAAGACCACTCTCGAAGAGGTCGTTTCCCTTCGCAACAAGGCGCAAGCCGTGCCATCAGGCGATGTCGCCGGCAGGGCGCAGGCGGAAGGTCTGCTCGGTCAGGCGCTGGGCCGCGTCATCGCGCTCGCCGAGGCCTATCCCGATCTCAAGGCCAACGAGAACTTTGCCGAGCTGCAGGCCTCGCTGGAAACCATGGAAGGCGAACTGCAGATGGCGCGGCGTTATTACAACGGTGCCGCCCGCGACCTGAACGTCAAGGTCGAGAGCTTTCCGTCCAATCTCGTCGCCGGCCAGTTCGGTTTTGCCAAGCGGGAATATTTCGAAATCACCAACGAGGCCGACCGCGCTGTTCCCACCGTGAAATTCTGACGATCCGGCATTTTGCCTTTGCGAAAAAGCGATTAAGAGCAGGGGCAGATGGCGACGCGTTTTAGGGTCGCCCTGTGGACGGAAGAACAGCATGACACGCACAGCCAAACTCACGATCATCCCACCGGGCAGGCCGCTTTCGGGCCGCGCCATGCCGCCGGGCTCCAAGTCGATCACCAATCGCACGCTTCTGCTCGCCGGCCTCGCGAAGGGCACGAGCCGGCTGACCGGGGCGCTGAAGAGCGACGACACGCGTTATATGGCCGAAGCGTTGCGCGCCATGGGTGTCGCGATAGACGAACCCGATGACACCACCTTCGTCGTTACCGGCAGCGGCAGGCTGCTGCCGCCGAAAGCGCCGCTCTTCCTCGGCAATGCCGGCACGGCCACGCGCTTCCTGACCGCGGCTGCGGCTTTGGTCGACGGCACCGTCATCGTCGATGGCGACGAGCATATGCGCAAGCGCCCGATCGGCCCGCTGGTCGAAGCGATGCGCACGCTCGGCATCGACGTCACCGCCGAGACCGGCTGCCCGCCGGTCACCGTCAGGGGCACCGGCCGCTTTGAGGCCGACCGAATCCTGATCGATGGCGGCCTGTCCAGCCAATATGTTTCGGCGCTGCTGATGATGGCGGCCGGCGGCGACCGTCCTGTCGATATCGAACTCGTCGGTGAGGATATCGGCGCGCTTGGCTATATCGATCTCACGACGGCGGCGATGAAGGCCTTCGGCGCCAACGTCGAAAAGACCAGTCCCGCCACCTGGCGCGTCGAGCCGACCGGCTACCGGGCCGCCGATTTCATCATCGAGCCGGATGCATCCGCCGCGACCTATCTCTGGGCGGCCGAAGTGCTGAGTGGTGGCAGGATCGATCTCGGCGTGCCGAACGATGCCTTCACCCAGCCGGATGCCAAGGCCTACGAGGCGATCGCCAAATTCCCGCATCTGCCGGCTGAAATCGACGGCTCGCAGATGCAGGATGCCGTTCCGACGATCGCGGTACTTGCCGCTTTCAATGAGACGCCGGTCCGCTTCGTTGGCATCGCCAATCTGCGAGTCAAGGAATGCGACCGCATCCGCGCCCTGTCCACGGGGCTCAACAATATCCGCGCAGGCCTAGCCGTCGAGGACGCCGACGATCTGATCGTCCATTCCGATCCTGCTCTCGCCGGTCAGACGCTGCCGGCTGAGATCGACAGCTTCGCCGATCACCGCATCGCCATGAGTTTCGCACTCGCCGGGCTGAAGATCGACGGCATCACCATTCTCGATCCCGATTGCGTCGGCAAGACCTTCCCCGCCTACTGGCGGACGCTGGCAGCACTTGGCGTGACCTATCAGGACTAAGATTGACGAAACACGCAGCCGAGGCTGCCGGCGGGGAGACAGGGATGGGGCGTCGGTTTTTCGGATTTTGCTTTGCACTCCTGTTGATGCTTGCCGCCCCCGCGGCCTTTGCCGCCGAGGTGATCGACAGTTTCGCCTCCGATATCACGCTCGACAAGAACGGCGCGATGTCGGTGACGGAGACGATCACCGTCAATGCCGAGGGAAATCAGATCAACCACGGCATCTTCCGTGACTTCCCGCTCTATTTCACCGATGCCGCGGGCCGTCGCCGCAGCGTCGATTTCGACATGGTCTCGGTTCAGCGCGACGGCGAGGACGAGCCCTGGCACACCGAATCGATCTCAGGCGGCATCCGTATCTATGCCGGTTCTGTCGATGTGACGGTAACGCCGGGCCGTCATCGCTATGTCTTCACCTACAGGACCAATCGCCAGATCCGTTATTTCGACGATCATGACGAACTCTATTGGAACGTCACCGGCAATGGCTGGAACTTCCCGATCCGCCTGGCAACCGCGGCGGTGAAGCTGCCGCCCGGCGTCGCTGCGACGGAGACGACTTTCTTCACCGGCCCTGAGGGCGCGACGGAAAAGGATGCCCGCGTCAGCGAAACCGGCGCCGGCCTGGTCTTTTCCACCACCGCGCCGCTTGATGCCCACGAAGGCCTGACGTTTGCGATCCGCATGCCGAAGGGTTCGATCGACCCGCCGAGCGCGGATATGGAAAGCACCTGGTGGCTGAAGGACAACCGCAATTATTTTATCGGCTTCGGCGGCCTGATCCTGGTTTTCGCCTATTACACGCGCTCCTGGCTGAAGGTCGGTCGCGATCCCGCCCGTGGTGTCGTCGTGCCGCGCTGGGACGCGCCTGACGGCATCTCGCCGGCGCTGGTCAACTACATCGACAATAAGGGCTTCTCCGGTGAGGGCTGGACGGCGCTGTCCGCCACCGCGCTCAATCTTGCCGTCCGCGGTTACGTCAAGCTGGAAGACCTGAAGAACTCGATCGTCATCCAAGGCACCGGCAAGCCGCTCGGCAAGGAGAAGTTCCAGGCCGGCGAGATCGAATTGCTGAGAGTTGCCGGCGGCGCCGGCGCGACGCTGACGATCGACAAGGCCAATGGCGAGCGGGTGAAGTCCGTCGGCCAGTCCTTCCGCTCGGCGATCGAGAAGGAGCATCGCGGTAAATATTACAATTCCAACCTGATCTATACCGCAGGCGGCATCGCGCTCAGTGCCGCGGCCCTGGTGATCCTGTTCGTTTTCGGTTCGCTGGAGCCCGACACCATCGCGGTGATGCTGATCCCGATCGTCATCTCGGTCTTCGTTTCGGTCTTCGTCGCCGGCCTCGTCAGGTCGCTGCATCGCGGCAAGTCGCTGTTCGGCAAGATCATCGCCATCATCTCCGCCGCGATCGGCGTCTTCGTCGGCACCAGCATCCTGGCGACCATGGGATTGGCGCTTGCCTCCTCGTTGGTGGAACTGCACGAAACGCCGATGCTCTTTGCTGTCGGCGGCATCGTGCTTTTGAACATTCTCTATTTTTTCATCATGGGTGCGCCGACCCCGCTCGGCGCCAAGATGATGGATGGCATAGACGGCCTGCGCCAGTATCTGACGCTTGCCGAGAAAGACCGGATGAACACGACTGGCGCCCCGGAAATGTCGCCGCGGCATTTCGAGACGCTGCTGCCCTATGCGGTGGCGCTGGGCGTCGAAAAGCCCTGGTCGCGCACCTTCGAAACCTGGCTTGCGGCCGCTGCCGCCGGCGCGGCTGCTGCCTATGCGCCCGCCTGGTATTCCGGCAATTTCAACAGTGGCAGCTTCTCCGATCGTATCGGCGGCTTTTCCTCTTCGATGGCCTCGACCATTGCGTCGACGATACCTTCGCCGCCGCCATCGAGCTCATCCTCCGGTTTTTCCGGCGGCGGCTCGTCCGGCGGCGGTGGCGGGGGTGGTGGAGGCGGGGGCTGGTAAGCTTTCCTGCTTGACCTTTCGGCCCCTGGCCCTTAACCGCCAGACAGAAAAGGAAAGGGTGGCGCATGAAGGTTCTGTTGATCGGATCGGGCGGACGCGAGCATGCGCTTGCCTGGAAGCTGGCGCAATCGCCGTTGATGACGGAACTCTACGCCGCACCCGGCAATCCCGGCATTGCCGAACATGCCATCCTCGTGCCCGTTGACATCGAGGATCACGAAGCAGTCGTGGCCTTCTGCAAGGAGAAGGCGATCGATTTCGTCGTCGTCGGCCCGGAGGCGCCGCTGGTTGCCGGCCTTGCCGACCGGCTGCGCGCCGATGGCCTGGCGGTGTTCGGTCCCTCCGCTGCCGCCGCCCAGCTCGAGGGTTCCAAGGGCTTCACCAAGGATATCTGCGCCCGCTACGATATTCCGACAGGCGCCTACCAGCGCTTCAACAATGGACCGAAGGCGAAAGCCTATATCCGGGCACAGGGCGCGCCGATCGTCGTCAAGGCCGATGGTCTTGCCGCCGGCAAGGGCGTGACGGTCGCGATGACGCTGGACGAGGCCCTGGCTGCCGTCGACGACTGCTTCGAGGGCGCCTTTGGCGCTGCCGGCGCTGAAGTCGTCGTCGAAGCCTATCTCGATGGCGAGGAGGCGAGCTTCTTCTGTCTCTGCGATGGCAAAAATGCGCTGCCGCTCGCAACCGCCCAGGATCATAAGCGGGTGGGCGAGGGCGATACCGGCGTCAATACCGGCGGCATGGGCGCCTATTCGCCGGCGCCTGTGATGACTGCCGAAATGGTCGAGCGCACTATGAAGGAGATCATCGAACCGACGATGCGCGGCATGGCCGAGAGCGGTCATCCTTTCTCCGGCGTCTTTTTCGCCGGGCTGATGATCACCAGCAAGGGGCCGGAGTTGATCGAATACAATGTCCGCTTCGGCGACCCCGAATGCCAGGTGCTGATGATGCGGTTGAAGAGCGATCTCCTGCCGCTGCTGCTCGCCACCGCCAATGGCACGCTCGATCAGGTCAAGGCCGAATGGAGCGACGATCCGGCACTGACGGTGGTCATGGCCTCGAAGGGGTATCCCGGCGCCTACGACAAGAATACGCCGATTCTCTCCCTGCCCGATGCAGGCGAGGGCGAGAAGGTGTTTCACGCCGGTACGGGTCTGAAGGACGGCGCATTGGTTGCGACTGGCGGCCGTGTGCTGAATGTTACCGCGTCAGGCGGCACGGTCGCCGAGGCCAAGGACCGCGCCTACACGCTGCTTGACAGGGTGAGATGGGAAAACGGCTTCTGCCGGCGCGACATAGGCTGGCGGGCGATCGAGCGCGAAACCGGCTCGGAATGAGTATAAACCGCCAAGTTCTTTAAATTTTTACCCTTTCCCCTGACGGGATGGAAACAAAGCTGCGCTAATTTGCTCCTGAGATGAGAGGGAGTAACTTTGATGCGTCAGATTTTCCTCGGTGCGGCAATCCTGCTGATGGCAGGTTCTGCGATGGCGTCCTCGATAGAGGTGGTCGGCAAGACCGCGCCGTCCGCTGAAGGCAGCATCGTCACCGAAACCTGCGCCCATTGCCCGCCGCTCCAGGCCGAGCTGACCAAGAGGGACTATACGGTGCCGGAGCTGAAGCCCGGCGTCCTCCAGGCGAGTGAAATCCGCGATGTCGGCGGCGAAAAGAAGCTCTATCGCACCGAAGGCTGGATGGGCGGCTCGCCCGTCGTCTTCGTCAGCAAGGCAACCCCGGAAGCGATGCTTGCCGCGGCACCTTCCGCCCCGCCTGTCGACGGCATCGACATGAGTGCGACGACGGCAGCCGTCATCGGCGGCGACGCCAGGCCCGTTGCGGCCGGCATGGCGGAACAACCGGCAGCCCTTAACGCTTCCGATTTCAAGCTGCGTTTCTAACAGCAACTTCCTGGAAAAGTGCGCAACGGCTTTCCCAGGCAAAGCGCGAAGCGGTTTTGCCGGGAATTGCGAAAAACAAAAAAGTTCCCTGCCCCTGCCTGATCAAGGTTTCGATCGATTGGGGTTCCACCACCGGTGGACCGAATGCACCCTCGATGAGCAGCGAGGGTGCATTCATGTTTTGATGCGCCGGGCACGCCGAGAGTTCGAAAAAAAATGATATTTGGCCGACGGATGAAGATCCGGCGGTTTTTCTTTGTAAGCACCCTGGATTTTAAGGGAAATTCGGATCGCGAACAATAAAGTTAAAGCTTTTTTATCGGGTGGGCATCAATTGTTCCTCACCCGGTCGCAGCATGTTTGTTTTAGCAGCGGTAGACGCGTCCTCTTTTTCGGCGCGCTCGCACAGGCGGTAGAAAACCGCACCGGAATGCAGCCATCCATTCCCGTTGCGAGGCGTCATGAAAAATTTGAAGATATCGAAGCAGCTCATATTGCTGGTCGTCGGCCTGATGATCGCCTTTGCGATCGCCACCTCTCTGCAGATCCGCTCCTCGGTCGATGCAATCTACAAGGAGCGTTATGACATGCTCCGCGCCGAGGTTCAGTCGGCGGTCTCGGTCCTCAAGCTTTACCAGGCCAAGGTAACCGCGGGCGAAATGAAGCTCGAGGATGCCCAAAAGCAGGCCTACACCACCGTCAACGGGATGAAATACGATCCGGACGGCTATTTCTTCGGTTATAGCTACGACGTCCAGATGATGTTCCATTATGATGCCGCGAAAGTCGGGCAGAACCTGAAGGGTCAGCCGGACAGCAAAGGCAAGCTCTATCGCGAAGAGCTGGTCAAGCTCGGGCAGCAGGGCGGCGGTCTCGTCGAATTTTATTCCACCAGCAAACCGGGCCAGCCGGCGGGCGATTTCCGCAAGACGGCCTATGCACAGGCCTTCGAACCTTGGAAGGTTGTCGTCGTTACCGGCGTCTATATGGACGATCTTGATGCTCAGATAAACAGCACGATCCTGACTGCACTCTCCGGCAGCATCGTTCTGTTCTTCCTTGCCATGGCAGCCGCCTACATCGTCATTCGCGGCATATCGGGGCCTCTCAACAATGTCCACGCCGCCCTGAAGGCGGTCTCGGAAGAGGACGTTTCCATCGCCATCCCGCATACCGGCATGAATAACGAAGTCGGCATGATGGCCAAGGCGACTCTCTCGCTGCAGGAAAAGATCAGGGAGCGCCATCAGATGTCCGATCGCGAGGCGGCCCAGCAGCTGGCGCTGGAAAGCGAGCGCGAAAACAACTTGCGCCAGCAGCAGGACGAGGCAACGCTGCAGGCGCGCGTGGTGACGACGATCGGCCAGGCGCTGGAGATGATCGCCCGCGGTGATCTCACCGTCCGCTGCGCCGATCTCGGCCAGAAATACGCCGCCCTTCGCGACAACTTCAACGATGCGCTGTCGCATCTCGAAGCCGCCATGGCCAAGGTCAGCGCGAAGGGCACCGATATCGGCACCAGCAAGGAAGAGATCCGCCGGGCTTCGAACGAACTGTCGCAGCGCACCGAACGCCAGGCTGCCAGCCTCGAAGAAACCTCGGCGGCCCTCGACGAACTCACCGTCGCCGTCCGTCAGACGGCCGATGGCGCCCATGAAGCCAGCAAGCGCGTCCATTCGGTCAGCACCGAAGCCACCCATAGCGATGCGATCGTCACCCAGGCGATCGAGGCGATGAGCGGCATCGAGAAGTCGTCGTCGGAGATCACCAAGATCATCGGCGTCATCGACGAGATCGCGTTCCAGACCAATCTGCTGGCGCTGAATGCCGGCGTCGAGGCAGCCCGTGCCGGCGAATCCGGCAAGGGTTTTGCGGTCGTCGCTCAGGAAGTCCGCGAACTCGCCCAGCGCTCCGCCGCTGCGGCCAAGGAGATCAAGGATCAGATCGCCCGCTCCTCCAGCCAGGTCGACCACGGCGTCCGTCTGGTCGGCGAGGCAGGCGAGGCGCTGAAGCGCATCTCCGATCAGATCAAAGCCGCCAACGAGATCGTCGCCAAGATCGCCCACAGCGCCTCCGAACAGGATACGACGCTGCGCTCGATCTCGTCGTCGATGAACCAGCTCGATGCCGCCACCCAGCAGAATGCCGCCATGGCCGAGGAGACCACGGCATCGGCAGAGACGCTGGCCAGCGATACCGACGAGCTGATCGACCTTATCCGCGGCTTCCGCGTCAGTGGCGAAAGCGCTGCCCCGGCTATGCATCAAGGTCGCCGTGCCGCTTAAACGGCGCGTGACAAAAGCGTTTTTATCACCAAATTCTTAGCGGCCGTCGGTTCTCCGGCGGCCGTGCCATTTGGACCCCTATTCCGCGATACGGTCGATCAACTGCTCGATTTCGTGATCGGAAAACACTTCGACGCCGGCTGCCTTCAGCGCCGCCGCCGTCACGCCGTTGCCGGCCTGCTTACGGCCGGAAAACGTGCCGTCATAAATGAAACCGGACCCGCAGGACGGGCTGCCGTCGATGAGCAGCGCATAATGGCAGCCGGCTTGCAGTGCGAGCGTCACGGCATTCTTGGCAGCCTGCAGGAATTCTTCCGTTACATCGGCGCCCGTCAGCTCGACAACCCGCGCCTTGCCGGCCAGCACCTCTTCGCCGGTTGCCGCCTCTGCGATCTCCGCGGGCGGCCGCGGCACCGTCATGCCAGCCGACATCTCGGGACAGATCGTCACCAGCCGGCCCTCGGCCCGCCAACGCTCGATCGCAGGGTGAAGCAACGGCTTCGCCCGCCCGTCATAGCGGACGGCGTGCCCCATGAGACAGGCGCTGACGAGAATCTTGCTCTGCATGTCTGCATGAATAACGCCACGGCGGCGGCAATGCCAGACCGCCGATGGCGGCCGAACATCACCCCGAAATCTTCGAGAAGTCCGCAACCGTTCCCGTCGCCTCGCGGATCAGTCGCAGCAGCGCGAGACGGTTGGCGCGGATGGCAGCGTCCTCGTCGTTGACGAGCACCTCTTCGAAGAAGCGGTCGACTGGGCCGCGCAGCTTGGAAAGCGCTTCCATCGCCGAGCGGAAATCCTCTCCGGCAACGGCGCCCGAGGCATCCTTCGAGGCGCTGGAGATTGCGGCGAAGAGCTCCTTCTCGGCATCGAGCTTCAGAAGCGCTGGCGAAACGCCGTCGGCGATCACGGTGCCCTTCTTTTCCTCGGCGGCAAGCAGCTGCGTCGCGCGTTTTGTGCCGGAAAGCAGGTTCTTGCCGTCTTCCGAGGTGATGAAAGCCGTCAGCGCTTCGACGCGGCGCGCCACCATCAACAGGTCGTCGGCATCGGGCGTCAGCACGGCGTCGATCAGATCATGGCGGGCGCCCTGGTCGCGCAGATAGACCCTGAGACGGTCGTGGAAGAAGGAGAGCAGGTCGGAGATGGCTTCTCCGGTAACCTCGATTTTCTCCGTTCCGAGCACCTTAGCGTCGAAGGCTACCCCAATTAAAGACGCCAAAAGCGGCAGGCGGATTCTTCGCTCCAAGAGGATCCTGACGACACCGAGCGCCGCCCGCCGCAGGGCGAACGGATCCTTCGACCCGGTCGGCTTTTCGTCGATAGCCCAGAAGCCGATCAGCGTATCGAGCTTGTCGGCAAGGGCGATAGTGATCGCTACCTTATCCTCCGGCACGCGATCGGACGGACCCTGCGGCTTGTAGTGATCCTCGATTGCTGCGGCAACGGAGGCATTCTCGCCCTGCAGCACCGCATATTTGCGGCCCATCAAGCCTTGCAATTCCGGGAATTCGCCAACCGCTTCGGTGCGCAGATCGGCCTTGGCAAGTACCGCAGCACGATCGACGAGAGCTGAATCCGCGCCTGTGATGCCAGCCAATTCCTTGGCCAGGGCGCGGATGCGGGCAACGCGTGCGCCCTGCGTGCCGAGTTTGGCATGGAAGGTCACGTCGAGCGCGTCGAGCTTGGCCATGCGCTGGTCGAGCGGCTTCTTGATGTCGAGGCCGAACTTTGCCGCCGAAGCCGTCAGCGTTTCGAGATCCGGCAGATCGCCCTGGTCGCGCTTCCAGAAATGCAGCGCATCGGAAAGCCTTGCCCGCACCACCTTGCCGTTGCCGTGGACGATTTCCTTGCCGCCGTCGCTCGCCTGGATGTTGGAGACCAGGATGAACTTGTTCGACAGCGTCTCGCTGCCGCTCGCGCGCGTCACGAAACACTTCTGGTTGGTCTTGATCGTCAGCCGGATGATTTCTGAGGGGATCGAGAGATAATCCTCCTCGAAACTGCCCATCAGCACCTGCGGCCATTCGACGAGGCCGGAGACTTCCTCCAGCAGGCCTTCGTCTTCCACCAGCTCCAGCCCGTTGGCAAAGGCGATGTCGCGGGCGTCGTGCAGGATGATGTCCTTGCGCCGCTCGGCGTCGAGGATGACCTTCGCCTTTTCCAGGTTCGCCGCATAATCGTCGAAGCGCCGCACCGTGATCGCCTCGGGCGCGTGGAAACGGTGGCCGTAGGTGATGTTGGAAGCGGTGATGCCGTCGATCTCGAAGGGGATGACGGTGGTCTCTTCATGCTCCGGGCCGAAGGTGCAGACGATCGACTGCAGCGGCCGCACCCAGCGTAGCGCACCGGGCTTCGATGAAGCCTTGCCCCAGCGCATCGACTTCGGCCAGGGAAAATCGCGGATGATGCCGGGCATCACATCGCTGACGATCTCTTCCGTCGCACGGCCGGGCTTGGAGATGACTGCGACGTAGAAATCGCCCTTCTTCGGATCGCTCATCACCTGCGCCTCGGAGACGGAGGACAGTCCTGCACCGCGCAGAAAACCCTCGATCGCCTTTTCGTTGGCGTCGGTGCGCGGCCCCTTGCGTTCCTCGCGCACATCGGCGGAGCGTGCCGTCAGCCCATGGATGTCGAGCGCAAGCCGCCGCGGCGTCCAGTATTCGCGTGCGCCCTCGTAGGATAGACCCGCTTCGACAAGCGCATCGGTGACGAGCTTCTTCAGGTCGCCGGCAGCCTTGCGCTGCATGCGGGCCGGAATCTCTTCGGAGCGGAGTTCGAGAAGAAGGTTTGGCATGTCAATCTTTTCCTTGCGCCCGCGGGCAGGGCGATCCAAAAACGTTGCTTCTGCTATCAAAGAATGCCGCATCTGCACAACCGCAAAAACGGACGAGAGCGATGGGGTGGGGCAACCGGCAGGCGTGTTGCCGCGTGGCCCCTCATCCGCCCTGCCGGGCACCTTCTCCCCGATGGGTAGAAGGGGAGTTGCGGCAGCGATCCATTCTTGCCGCTGCCGTTTGTGATGGAGGAAAGCAGTACGGCATATCCCTTCTCCCCTCGGGGAGAAGATGCCGGCAGGCAGATGAGGGGGCCACACGGCAACACGTCGATGATCCTCCAATCCATTAACCTGTGAAAACCACAGTCGGGCATTGCCTTGCCGCTTTTCGCCGCTATGGTCCCGCCACCTCTGACGAAACAGGAAATCCCATGGCCGCAGACCTCCGTTTTCTCGCAGCCCGCATCTCCGCCGAAATCAACGCCCGGCCCGAACAGGCCAAAGCCGCCATCGAGCTGCTCGACGAGGGCGCAACCGTGCCCTTCATCGCCCGCTACCGCAAGGAAGTGACGGGCGGGCTTGACGATACGCAGCTGCGCAATCTCGCCGAACGGCTGGTCTATCTGCGCGAACTCGAAGCCCGGCGCGACGCGATCGTCGAATCGATCACCGGCCAGGGCAAGATGACCGACGAGCTGATGACCAAGGTCGCAGGCGCCGAAACCAAGGCCGAGCTCGAAGATCTCTATCTGCCCTACAAGCCGAAGCGCCGCACACGGGCGGAAATCGCCCGCGAACGCGGCCTCGGCCCGCTCGCCGAGACGATCCTTGCCGACCGAGCCAGGGAACCGGCGGTATTGGCCGAAGGCTTCGTCACAGCTGATGTGCCCGATGTGAAGACGGCGCTCGAAGGCGCGCGCGACATCATCGCCGAAGGCATTGCCGAAAATGCCGACCTGCTCGGCAAGTTGCGCGCCCATATGCGCCAGGCCGCACTGCTGAAGGCAAAAGTCGTCGACGGCAAGCAGGCAACGGGCGAGAAGTTTTCCGACTATTTCGACCATTCCGAACGCTGGGCGACTGCGCCGGGCCACCGCGCGCTCGCGATGCTGCGCGGCTGGAACGAGGAGGTGCTGACGCTGACGATCGAGGCCGACGCCGAAACCGCCTCTCCGAACAAGCCGGTCGAACGCATGATCGTGGCGGCTTACGAGATCGGTACGAGCCGTCCCGGCGACCGCTGGCTGATGGAGGTCGCAAGCTGGACCTGGCGCGTCAAGCTTTCCATGTCGCTCTCGCTCGACCTGATGCGGGAACTGCGCGAAAGGGCCGAAGAGGAGGCGATCCATGTCTTCGCCCGCAATCTGAAGGACCTGCTCTTGGCAGCGCCCGCCGGCTCGCGCGCGACGATGGGTCTCGATCCCGGCATCCGCACCGGCGTCAAGGTCGCTGTCGTCGACGGCACCGGCAAGGTGGTGGCGACATCGACCGTCTATCCATTCCAGCCGAGGAACGATGTGCGCGGTGCCCAGGTCGAGCTCGCATCGCTGGTCCGCAAGCACAATGTCGAGCTGATCTCGATCGGCAACGGCACCGGCAGCCGCGAAACCGAAAAGCTGGTGGCCGACATGCTGGCCGAGTTGCCGGCGCCGAAGCCGACCAAGGTCATCGTGTCGGAAGCCGGCGCCTCGGTCTATTCCGCCTCGGCGACCGCAGCGGCAGAATTCCCCGATCTCGACGTGTCGCTGCGCGGCGCCGTCTCCATCGCGCGGCGCCTGCAGGATCCGCTGGCCGAACTCGTCAAGATCGAGCCGAAGTCGATCGGCGTCGGCCAATATCAGCATGATGTCGACCAGCAGAAGCTGTCGCGTTCGCTCGATGCCGTGGTGGAAGACGCGGTGAATGCCGTCGGTGTCGACCTCAACACGGCGTCAGCGCCGCTGCTCGCGCGTGTCTCCGGCCTCGGCCCGTCGATCGCCGACGCCATCGTCCGCCACCGCGACAGCGAGGGCCGTTTCGAGACGCGAAAGGATCTCCTGAAGGTCGCCAGATTGGGCGGCCGCACCTTCGAGCAATGCGCCGGGTTCCTGCGCATTCCCAACGGCAAGGAGCCGCTCGATTCCTCCTCGGTGCATCCGGAGGCCTATGGCGTCGCCAAGAAGATCGTCGCCGCCTGCGGCCGCGATCTGCGCGCGCTGATGGGCGATAGTGCCGTGTTGAAATCGGTGGATCCGCGCCAGTTTATCGACGAGAAATTCGGCCTGCCGACGGTCAGGGACATTATCGCGGAATTGGAAAAGCCTGGCCGCGACCCGCGTCCGAGCTTCAAGACCGCGACCTTTGCCGAGGGCGTCAACGAAATTTCCGACCTGACGCCCGGCATGGTGCTGGAAGGCACGGTGACCAACGTCGCCGCCTTCGGCGCCTTCGTCGATATCGGCGTGCACCAGGATGGCCTGGTGCATGTCTCCCAGCTTGCCGATCGCTTCGTCAAGGATCCCCACGAAGTCGTGAAGGCCGGCGATGTCGTCAAGGTGCGGGTTGTCGAAGTCGATGCCAAGCGCAAGCGCATCGCTCTCTCGATGAAACGTGATGACGGCTCTTCAGCCTCTCCGCCGCGTGGTGATTCTCGCGGAAGTCAGGGTTCCCGGCCGCAGAACGAACGCCGGCCGGCGGCGCAGAAAGCCGAAAGCCAGGGTGCATTCGGTGCAGCACTTGCCGAAGCCATGAAGCGAAAATAAAGGTTTAGCCGGAATTTCGGCAAAAATGCAACAGTTTGGCAGCGTTCTGAGCGGAGTGCTAAATCGGGCGCTTGTAAGGCGAAAGAGAGCTATTAAGTTGATGTGACTATCCTGTCACATTTGCGAGGCGTCCATGGCGTCGGCATTCTTATCGATCGTCCAGCAAATCGTCCGCAAGGGTTCATTAAAACTTACCCTTGCCAATGGCGAAACCCACATTATCGGCGACGGCACCGGTGAACCCGTTGTCGCCCGCCTTGCCGATCAAGAGGCCGAGGACGCCATCCGGCGCGACCCGACCATGAAGCTCGGCGAAATGTACATGCAAGGCCGGTTCATTCTCGAACAGGGCAACATCTATGATTTCCTGTCGCTGGTGAAGCAGAACACCACCAACGAGATCTTCGATTTCAAGATGGCGGCACTGCTTCTCGGCCGCATTGCCTGGCAGCAACTGAAGAACCGCGTGCCGGTCAATCGCAACAAGCACAATGTCGCCCATCATTACGACCTGTCGGCCAAGCTCTTCGATCTTTTCCTCGATGAGGACTGGCAATATTCCTGCGCCTATTTCGAGCCGCCGGGGATTGGTCTCGACGAGGCGCAGCTCGCCAAGAAGCGCCATATCGCCGCCAAGCTTCTGCTCGCGCCGAACCAGCGCATCCTGGAGATCGGCTCCGGCTGGGGCGGCATGGGCATGTACCTGACGGAGGCGACGGAAGGTGCCGAGTTCACCGGCATCACGCTGAGCGAGGAACAGCTCAAGGTCTCGCGTAAGCGCGCCGAAAAGCGCGGCCTTGCCGATCGGGTGCGTTTCGAACTGCAGGACTACCGCACCATGACGGGCAGGAAGTTCGACCGCATCGTTTCGGTCGGCATGTTCGAACATGTCGGCATCGGCCATTACGGCAATTTCTTTCGTAAGGTATCGGATCTCCTCGATGACAACGGCGTCATGGTGCTGCATTCGATCGGCCGCCCCAAGCCGAGCTTCGGCACCAATGCCTTCATCGAGAAATACATTTTCCCGGGCGGCTACATCCCTTCCGTCGGCGAGGTCGTGCCGCCGCTTGAAAAGGCCGGGCTGCTGGTCAAGGATATCGAAATCCTGCCGCTGCATTATGCCTATACGCTGCGTCATTGGCGCGAGCGTTTCGTGGCGCGCAAGGCCGAAGCGGTGGCACTTTACGACGAGCAGTTCTTCCGCATGTGGGAATTCTATCTGGCGGGTTCCGAAATGGGCTTCCGCTGGGACGAGCTTTTCATCCTGCAGATCCAGATCGCCAAGAACCAGTTCGCCGTTCCCGACAATCGTAGTTACATTGCGCGGAATGAAGCGAAGTTGAAGGAATTCGAGGCGAGGCGCGCCCCGCTCGAAAAGGTGACATTCTGATCCCCCGGAAATGCCGCTTCCGCTGGCGATTTTGCCGAGGAGCCAATTCTCATGAAAGGTTGTGCCGATGAGCAGTGCGTTTCCCGAGATCTACCTGGTCCGCCACGGTGAAACCGAATGGAGCCTGTCGGGGCGGCATACCGGACGCAGCGATATTCCCTTGACGGCGAACGGCGAGGCCGCCGCCCGCAAACTCGCCGACCGGCTGGCGGGCCTTAGCTTCTCCGCCGTCTGGTCGAGCCCGTCCGAGCGGGCCCGCAAGACCTGCGCGCTCGCCGGGTTCGGATCGGGCGCGGTGATCAAGGACGATCTCGCCGAATGGGACTACGGCTCTTATGAAGGCATCACCACCAAGGCGATCCTTGCCAACCGCCCCGGCTGGCAGCTCTTTCGCGACGGCTGCCCGAAGGGCGAATTCGCCGCCGATGTCGGCGATCGCGCCGACGCCGTGATTAGCGGACTTCGTCAAACGGCCGGCACCATCCTGGTCTTTTCGAGCTCGCATTTCCTGCGCGTCCTCGCCGCCCGCTGGCTCGGCCTGCCGCCGGAAGACGGCTCCCGTTTCGTACTCGATACGGCCAGCATCAGCGTGCTCGGCTACGAGCACGATCTGACCGAGCCGGTCATCCGCCGCTGGAACCAGCGGTAAAAACCAGACGCAGTCGTCTGCCTGCTCAATCTCGCCGCCGTGGTTAACATTGGGGTAACGACATCGGGATAGATGTAGCGAGCGCCGCCCTCCGCGGCTTTGTTTTTGCGTTTTCTGGAGTGTGGACGTGTCTCATCGATCAGTCGTATCGATCTCTTTGGCTATTGCCCTTTTATCTGCTGGCTCGGCGGCCGCCCAGGAAAGCGGCCAGCACTTCTGGTCCGGCGACTGGTATCTGAGCGTCGGCGTCGCCGGCTTCTCCGCCCCGAAATTCGAGGGCTCGTCGCACAATGAATTCAAGTTCAGCCCGTTGATCTCGGTCGGTCGCCAAGGCGCCGGCCCGCGTTTTTCCTCGCGCAACGACAATCCGTCCTTCGCCCTCATCGACAAGGGCGCTTTCCGCGCCGGCATCGTCGGCAGGTTCGTGCCGTCGCGCGATGACGGCGACGGCAGCGAGCTGAAGGGCTTGAAGAAGGTCAAATGGGGGGCGGAAGCCGGCGGTTTCGTCGAGGTCTACCCGACAGATTTCCTTCGTGCCCGCGCCGAAGTCCGCCAGGGCATCCGCTCGCATGACGGCATCGTCGCCGATCTCGCGGTCGATGCCTTCACCGATATCGCCCCCGACCTGCAGCTATCAGGCGGCCCGCGTGCGACCTTCGCCACCAGCGGCTATTACGACGCCTATTATGGCGTCAACGCCAAGCAGGCGGCGGCAAGCGGCCTTGATCCCTATAAGCCGTCGTCTGGCATCCAATCCTATGGCGCAGGCGCGGCGCTGACCTGGAAGGCGACGGAAAACCTCTCGGCAAGTTCCTTCCTCGAATATAAGCGGCTGGCAGGCCCTGCCGCCGACAGCAGCCTCGTGCGTGACCGCGGCTCGAAGAACCAGGTCCTGATCGGCGTCTCGGCGACCTACAAGTTCAATTTCTCACTGCAGTGATTGACGCGGCTGCGCATCCCATCTCAGATGCGCAGCGCTGTAATGCTTTGAATTGCCCTATAATTTCACCGTTGGATCAGAATCGATCCAACGGTGATGCAAATGGCAGTGCAATGATCGCTTCTTGACCGCATCGACGGCCCGCCGCTAGATGAGCGGCATGCACGATACCGGCGACTTCAACGATCGCGTCTCCGACGCACCTTCCGATAACTGGGTCTACCGGATCCTGCCGCCATGGCTTTGGCCTTATGCACAGCTCGCACGCTGGGACCGCCCCATCGGCTGGCAGCTCTTGATGTGGCCGTGCTTCTGGTCGGCGACACTTGCGGCCAATGCGGCGATCGGCGAGGGGATCTATTCCGGCAGCTTGCTGGTGTCTCATTTGTTCCTTTATTTCATCGGCGCGGTCGCCATGCGCGGCGCCGGCTGCACCTATAATGATCTCGTCGACCACGAGATTGACATGGAAGTGGCGCGCACGCGGTCGCGTCCGCTGCCCTCCGGCCGCGTCACGCGCGCCCACGCGAAGATCTTCATCGGCCTGCAGGCGCTGGTCGGCCTCATCGTGCTGCTGCAGTTCAACTGGCTCAACGTCTTCCTCGGCGTGCTCTCGCTCGGGATCGTGGCGTTTTATCCCTTTGCCAAACGTTTCACCGACTGGCCGCAATTCTACCTCGGACTTGCCTTCTCCTGGGGCGCGCTGATGGGCTGGGCCGGGATTATGGGCGGCCTCTCCTTCGCCGCTATCCTGCTCTACGCCGCCTCCGTCGCCTGGACGATCGGTTATGACACGATCTATGCGCATCAGGACAAGGAGGATGACGAGCTGATCGGCGTCCGCTCCACCGCGCGCCTGTTCGGCGACAGGACACGGTTATGGCTGATCGGCCTTTATGGGCTGACGCTGCTGCTGATGTTTATCGCTTTCGCTCTCGCCGGCGCCAATCTCATCGCATTTCTGGCCTTGCTCGGCGCCGCCGGCATGTTCGCCTGGCAGATCGTGCGGCTCGATATCAACGATCCCGACCAGTGCCTGGCGCTCTTCAAGTCAAACAACCGCGTCGGCCTGATCATCTTCTTCGGCCTTTTCGTCTCGCTGCTCTTCGCCATTCCCTGATTGGGACGATGAATGAAACGATAAACCCGGCGCGGGCGCCGGGTTTCAAAATGGCATTACCACATTGGGACTTTCGCGATTTCGCTTAAGTCCGGGCGATGATTTCCTTACCTTCGATCTTCATGGCGACGCCCAGCCGGCCGGTGGTGCGGCGCACGAGGAAGCGCGGGCGGCGGTTGGCGAAGTAGGAA
>NZ_VSZV01000240.1:0-16500 GCF_008919455.1 Rhizobium sp. PEPV16 | reverse complement strand
GTGGCGGGTGCACACCCGATGATCGACCCCTTCGGGCGGGCGGTCACCTATCTCCGCGTCTCCGTCACCGACCGCTGCGATTTCCGCTGCACCTATTGCATGGCGGAGAATATGACCTTTCTGCCGAAGAAGGATCTTTTGACGCTGGAAGAGCTCGACCGGCTCTGTTCCGCCTTCATCGCCAAGGGTGTCAGCAAGATCAGGCTGACCGGCGGCGAACCCTTGGTGCGCAAGAACATCATGTATCTGGTGCGCCAGCTCGGCCAGAAGATCGGCTCCGGCCTCGACGAATTGACGCTGACCACCAACGGCTCACAGCTTTCCCGCCATGCCGAGGAGCTCTATGATTGCGGCGTGCGCCGGATCAACGTCTCGCTAGATACGCTCGACCCCGACAAGTTCCGCAAGATCACCCGCTGGGGCGATTTCGCCAAAGTCATGGAAGGCATCGACGCCGCTCAGAAAGCCGGGCTGAAGATCAAGCTCAATGCCGTGGCGCTGAAGGATTTTAACGATGCCGAGATGCCGGAGCTGCTGCGCTTCGCCCATGGCCGCGGCATGGATCTCACCGTCATCGAAACCATGCCGATGGGCGAGATCGAAGAAGACCGCACCGACCAGTATCTGCCGCTTTCGAAACTGCGCGCCGATCTCGAAGAGCAGTTCACCCTTGCTGACATCGATTACCAGACCGGCGGCCCGGCGCGTTACGTCAGGGTCGAAGAAACCGGCGGCCGCCTTGGCTTCATCACGCCGATGACCCATAATTTCTGCGAGAGCTGCAACCGCGTCCGCCTCACCTGCACCGGCACGCTCTACATGTGCCTCGGCCAGAACGACGCCGCCGATCTCCGCGCCGCACTCCGCGCCACCGAAGACGACGCCCTCCTTCACACCGCCATCGACGAAGCCATCACCCGCAAACCCAAAGGCCACGACTTCATCATCGACCGCACGCATAACCGTCCGGCCGTGGCCAGGCATATGAGCGTCACCGGAGGGTGAGGCCCGGTCCCCGCAAAGCGGGGAGCGATCGATCCAGTGAATCGATCGCGGGGCCGAACGCCCTGAGCCCCGCGAAGGGTCGGGATACGGTGCGGCAGTCTCCCTCTTATCTTCTCCCCAGCGGGGAGAAGGTGGCCCGCAGGGTCGGATGAGGGGGGCCGCACGGCACACCCTTCATTGCCCTTCGCTTGCGCTCAGCGCATTCGCGGCTTCGCCGCTCACCCCCTCATCTGCCCTGAAGGGCATCTTCTCCCCGCTGGGGAGAAGAGGGAGCAAGCCGCAGCATCACCGCCAACCCATCACCCAGGCTTGCGCGCACAGACCGCAAACCGGTCCTGCACCATGCGCTCCAGCCCGCGCAGGAACGGCATCTTGCGGGCCTGCGCCCAATGGATAGCGGCAAGTTTGCGGTCGATGACAATATCCGCAAAACCGGCTTGGCGCAAAAGATCGACGACTGCTTCGGCTGGCATCTGGTTGGAGAAATGCACGCGTGAGCGGATCTTCTGGTGCCGCGCCATCATTTCCGGCGTCATGTGGCTCGCCGGCGGTTTGCCGGTCACCTGCGTCCAGAGCTTCTGCAGGCCCTTGACCCAGGTTTCCTTGCCCATATTGCCGTCGAGGATCAGCACCTTGCCGCCCGGCTTCAATACCGAGAACCATTCCTTAAAGGCCGAAGCCGGATCGACCAGCGTCCAGACGAGATGGCGGTTGGTGATGACGTCGTAACTGTCCTTGGGCTCCATGGTGTTTTCGGCGTCGCCGGAAACGAAACGAATATCGGTGCCGCGCTTCTTCGCCTTGGCGCGCGCCTGCGCCAGCATCGCATCCGACCAGTCCAACCCGGTCACCTTGAAGCCGACATCGTTCATCAGATGCGAAATCACGGCGGTGCCGCAAGCAAGATCGAGGGCTGCACGTCCTTCGCCCTCGCCGAGATGTTTTTTGATCAGCCGCTGCCAGCCCTTCCGCTCCGCTTCCGAAAAGATTTCATGGCCTACGCTCTGGTCGAAGGTCGCCGCCCGTTCCGACCAGAAGTCGCGGATTTCGTCTCGGATGGAGTAATTGGTATTCATGGAATTCATCGCAGCCCCCGGCACGGCATCAGTTTGGAAACGCTCTAAAACATATAACTTGATTCACAAAGTCATATTTCCTATGCCTGCGGACATTATTCAGACCTCGGGGGAATTTCCAGATGAATTTCGTGAAAACGCTCGCAGCCTCAGCATTCGCCGTTGCGGGCCTGATGCCGCTTTCGGCGCCTGCGCAATCCTTTACCATCAAGGATGTGGCCGGTCGTGAAGTGAGCTTCGACAAGCCGGTCGAGCGAGTGATCCTTGGGGAAGGCCGCATGCTCTACGCCGTCGCGCCGATCGAGAAGGACGATCCCTTCGCCAAGATCGTCGGCTGGCGCAACGATCTCTGGACCACCGACAAGGACGGCTTCAACGCCTATGTCGAGAAGTTTCCGAAGGGCAAGGACCTGCCCTTCCTCGGCAACCTGACTGACGGCACGCTGCAGACCGAAACAGTCGTCAAGCTGGATCCCGACGTGCTGCTGCTGCCGATCGGCAACAAGACGGCCGCCGACGAAGTGAAGCTCGAGGACAAGCTCGCCGGCATCGGCGTGAAGATCGTCTATATTGATTTCCGCGAGCACATTCTCGCCAACACCGAGCCGAGCCTGAAGATCCTCGGCCAGATCTTCGGCCATGAGGACCGCGCCGAAGCCGTCGCCAGCTTCTGGAAAGAGCAGATGGCCCGTGTGGCGGACAAGCTGAAGGCCGCCAATCCGCCGAAGCCGAATGTCTTCATGTATCGCGCCGCAGGTCTGGTGGAGTGCTGCGGCACTTTCGGTCCCGACAATTTCGGCCTGATGGTCGATTGGGCCGGCGGCCACAATCTCGGCTCCGATTTCCTGCCTGGCTATACCGGCTCGATCAATGCCGAGCAGGTCGTCGCCTCCAATCCTGACGTCATCGTCGTCACCGGCTCCAATTGGAGCCAGACCAAGAATGCCAAGGACTTTGTGAATGTCGGCCCGAATGCGGCAGCCACCTTCGACGACAGCCGCAAGGCGCTGAACACGCTGATGGAAAACCCTGCCTTCACCGGCTCCAGGGCGGTTGCCGGCGGCAATGTCCACGCGATCTGGCACCAGTTCTATACCAGCCCCTACCAATTCGTCGCCGTCCAGCAACTGGCCAAGTGGTTCCATCCGAACCTCTTTGCCGATCTCGATCCCGATGCCACCTTCAAGGAATTCCACGAAAAATTCCTGCCGGTCGCCTATCAGCCGGGTTACTGGGTCGATGCCAAGGCGGGTCAGTAATCCAAATGGCCGAGATCGCCGCCATATCGATCGAAGCCGAAGCCGGGAGGGAGCGCTACCGCGCCCTCGCCCGGCGCAAGCTGCTGATCCTTTTTGCCATGACGGCAGCGCTTTGTCTGTCCTTCGCCGTCGATCTCGCCTGGGGGCCGGCCCGCTATAGTCTTACCGAGGTTGTCTCCGCCCTTCTCAACCCCTCCTCCGTGTCCGATCAGGTGCGGGCCGTCGTCTGGGGCATCCGCATGCCGGTTGCCGTGATGGCGATCGTCGTGGGCGCATCGCTCTCCGTCGCCGGCGCGCAGATGCAGACGATCCTCGCCAATCCGCTCGCCAGCCCCTTCACGCTCGGCATTTCGGCCGCGGCAAGCTTCGGCGCAGCACTGGCGATCGTCACCAGCGTTCCGCTTCTGCCTGTTGCAGCCGGCCTGCTCGTGCCGGTCAATGCCTTCATCATGGCGTTGATTGCCACGCTCTTCATCCATTTCGTCTCGCAGGCTCGCGGCGTCTCGGTGCAGACGGTGGTACTGCTCGGCATCGCGCTGGTCTTCACCTTCAATGCGTTGCTCGCCTTCCTGCAATATCTCGCCTCAGAACAGGCGCTGTCGGCTGTCGTCTTTTGGACGATGGGCAGCCTCACCAAGGCCACCTGGCCGAAGATCTGGGTAACGCTTACCGTTCTCCTGATCGCCCTGCCGCTCTTTGCCCGTAACGCCTGGGCGCTGACCGCGATCCGCCTCGGCGAAGACAAGGCCGCGAGCTTCGGCGTCAATGTCCGCCGCATCCGGCTTGAGACCATGCTCGTGGTCTCGCTGCTCGCCGCAGTGCCGGTCAGCTTCGTCGGCACAATCGGTTTCGTCGGCCTTGTCGGGCCGCATATATCACGCATGATCCTCGGCGAGGATCAGCGCTTCTTCCTGCCGGGCTCGATCCTGTCAGGCGCGCTGCTCCTGTCGCTGACCTCGATCGTCTCGAAGTCGATCATCCCGGGTGTCGTCTTCCCGATCGGCATCATCACCGCGCTGGTCGGCGTGCCCTTCTTCTTCTCGCTCATCCTCTCGAACAGGAGCCGGTCGTGGTAGCGCTTCAGTTGCAATCGGTCGGCGCCTATCACGGCCGCAAGCTCTTCGTCGAAGACGTGACGACGCCGGTGATTAAATCAGGCGAGGTCGTGGCGGTGATCGGCCCGAATGCTGCCGGCAAGTCGACGCTCTTCAAGCGCATCACCGGCCTGCTCAAAGGGCCGGGTCATGTCGTGGTCGAAGGATCGAAGACGAAAAACGCCATCAGCTACATGCCGCAGGATACCTCGGCAAACGCGGTGCTGACAGTCTATGAATCCATCCTGCTTGCCCGCAAGCAGGGCAAGTCCTGGGCCGTCAGCGACAGCGATTTGCGCTTCATCGACGAGATCATGAAGGCATTGGATATCACAGCCATCGCCTTCCGCGATCTCGGCGCGCTTTCCGGCGGCCAGCGCCAGCTCGTCTCGATCGCCCAGGCCCTGGTCCGCGAGCCCGAGATCATGCTGATGGACGAACCAACCAGCGCGCTCGATCTTCACCGCCAGGTCGAGGTCCTCGATTTCATGCGCCGCCAGGCCCGCACCAAAGGCATGATCGTGCTGATCGCCATCCACGACCTTAACCAGGCGCTGCGCTTCGCCGACAAGGTCCTCGTCATCGCCAACGGCCGCATGCACGCCTGCGGCACCCCCCGCGACGTCGTTACCGCCGAGATGCTGCGGGAGATCTACCGGGTCGAGGCCCGGGTGGAGAAATGCTCGCTGGACCACGACCACGTGATCGTGGATGGGACAGCGCATTGAGGCTGGCAACCGTCTGCCTTATCAGCTGATCAATCGCTGCGCGGTAAACTTGTCTGTAACAAGCATGTGGATGACCCCCACGCGGAGCGCGCCTGCGATAGCGTCGGTCTTTTTGGACCCGCCGGCGAGAGCAATGACCCGGTCCACCCGTTCTAGATCCTCGAGTGGAAGCCCTATGACCCGGTCGTCCAGGGGTGTCTTGACTGGCTTGCCGTTTTTATCGAAGAAGCGAAGCGAGATATCGCCGACGGCTCCCGCTTCCGCGAGATCAGACAGTTCGCGGGACGAAAAGATATTGCCTGACCGTGCGAGAAGTTCGGACGGTTCGACTGCTCCGATTCCGACAATCGCAAGCGTTATGCTGCCAAACAAGTCCATCGTCTCCCGAACGTATGGATCGGCCTGCATAAGAAATTTTGCCTCTCTGGACGTCGTAACGCCCTGCACAGCCAGCAGTTTTGGCTCAGCGCCGGTCAGCCGAGCAAGCCGCGTGGTAAGCTGCGTCGCATGCGTTTGCACTGAAGGATCGCCCATGCCTCCAAGGGTTTGGACGACGTATTTCGCCTGAGCGCTCTTCAGGGGATGAATGTTCTCGACCATCTTGGAGATGGTCTGGCTCCAACTCGAAACGCCGATGATCTCCCCTGGCGCAAGCGTCACCTCCAAGAGATGAGCCGCTGCTTCTCCGATACGGGCCATGATGGCGCCGTCCCGATCTTCCGTGCACTCGACGACGATCGCCTCCGGCAAATCATATTTCTCGCGAAGCGCGCTCTCAAGCTCGCTGTAGGTGCCAACGGGGGGGGTCACGCTGGTTCGCACAATATCTTCGGCCTCGGCACGTTTGAGCATGCGCGACACTGTCGCCTGCGACAGGCGAAGGTGCTGTGCGATCTCCGCCTGTCGCCGCCCCTCCAAGTGGTACATCTGGGCGACCCTCGAGATGAGGCGGAGTTCATTGAGGCGAGTCATCGCTAATCCTAGGGTGAATTTTTATTCATCATTAGCCGTTGTTTCGCGTGCCGTCGAGCGGGCAAGTGCATCATTCCAGGTATTCAGAAGCACCGCTCGATCCACGGGTTCCGGGTCAATGATATGTGAGCTCCGGGGCAGCTCCGCGATAACCTGAAGATCGCTCCACAAGCCAAGTGAGAGACCCGCGAGATATGCGGCCCCCAAAGCCGACGCCTCGGGTGCTTCGCATTGGATCACGGGATGTTCGATGAGATTCGAGACACACTGCATCAGGAAGCGGTTCTGGCTCGGTCCGCCGTCGACATACAGCGCCCCGAGCTCGCCGCCGCTTTGTGCTCGCATGGCGGCGATCACGTCGTGCACCTGGAAGGCGATCGAGTCGGTTACCGATCGCGCCATTTGCGCACGTGTCGTATTGAAATTGATTTGGGAGAACAGGGCACGGGCGTCGGAGTTCCAATAGGGTGCGCCCAGTCCCACGAATGCTGGCACGAAGCCCGGTCCGCCCGGTTCGGCGCTCGCCGCAAGTTCGACAAGGGCCGCCACGTCCGAAAGGCCGAGAATGCCTGCCATCCAGGGGAGACTGGCGGCGCAGACGAGAATATTGCCTTCGAAAGCGAAGGTCGGTTTTCCATGGAGACGCCATGCGACGGTCGTAGTGACGCCGTTGCGTGGGGGAATAAATCGCGGAAGCGTCGTCATCACCGACGAGCCGGTTCCGAAGGTTACCTTGCCATCACCCGGCTTGAATGCTCCATGACCGAACAGCGCAGCATGACTGTCTCCGATCACGGCCATGATCGGAGTTCCATCCGGCACGCCTGGCAACCCTTGCGTCCTGCCGAAGTCGGCAGAGCTGTCGAGTACCTCGGGCAGGAGCGCGATATCCACGCCGAAGATCTCGCCAAGTTCCTCGCTCCATCTCTGCTCCTGGAGATCGAACAACTGGCTCCTGGCGGCATTGGAAGCGTCGCAGACATGCCGGCGCCCGCCCGTCAGGCAGTGGACGAGCCAACTGTCGACCGTTCCTACCCGCACCGAACGCCCAGCCGGAATACGGTCGAGCAGCCATCGGAATTTCGAACCCGGGAACATCGGATCCAGCGGCAGGCCCGTGAGCGCCTGCACACGGTGAAGGTGGCCTTCGGCAATGAGACGTTCGCAATCCTGTGCCGTTCGGCGGCACTGCCAGCTTACCACCGGCCCAAGTGCTTCTCCCGTTTCTGCGTCCCAGGCAGTGACTGACTCGCGCTGATTGGAAATCGCCACGGCCTCGACAGCCACGTCGGGGGTGGCCTTCAGGCAGGCGTCGATCGCTTCGCAAACCGATGCGTAGAGCCGGCGTGGGTCTTGTTCGACCCAGCCCGGTTTCGGATAGGTGATGCCGACTGGAGCCGAACCTCTGCCAACAATTTCTCCCTTTTCCGAAACCAGAACTGCCTTTGAATTGGTCGTGCCCTGGTCAATTGCCAGAATTGCCCGCATTCTATCCTCCCCAGATCAGACGGCAGCCGGGACGACAAAAAGCGTCCGGGCTGATCACGTGATCCCAGTTACTTGCGCCTGATCAGCGACTGCGCGGCGTCGGCGATTGCGGACGGCGCCATCCCGAATTCGTCGAGCAGGAACTCTGCCGAACCGGTCGGAGCGTAGACGCCGGGAACTCCGAGACGTTTCATCGGGACTGGAGCATTGTCGACCACCACTTCGGCTACCGCGGAACCGAGCCCGCCAAAAATCGAATGCTCTTCGGCTGTGACGATCGCTCCGGTTTCCTTCGCCGCGGCGATGATGGCGTCCTCGTCGATCGGACGAACCGTTGCAAGGTTGAGCACTCTGGCGTTGATACCGCGGTCTGCGAGGATTTCGGCAGCCTTTAAGATTCGATGAGTCAAAGTGCCGTTTGCAATAAGGGTGACGTCGGAACCCTGGCGAAGGAGGTTTGCCTTGCCAAGTTCGAACTTGTGACCCTCCGGAAGCAGATCAGGCACACCTACGCGAGACAGACGCAGGAAACAGGGGCCGTTATAGGCCGCGGCCCATTCAACCGCAGCAGCTGTTTCGATGCGGTCACAAGGCGCAATGACCGGAAGGTTGGGCAGAACCCGCGTCCAGGCGAAGTCTTCGATCGAGTGATGGGTCGGGCCGAGTTCGCCATACGCCATTCCGGAAGAAATGCCGACCAGCTTGACGTTGGCATT
The DNA here is from genome assembly GCF_008919455.1 of Rhizobium sp. PEPV16. Lineage (NCBI taxonomy): Bacteria > Pseudomonadati > Pseudomonadota > Alphaproteobacteria > Hyphomicrobiales > Rhizobiaceae > Rhizobium > Rhizobium sp. PEPV16. The sequence goes on along the minus strand of NZ_VSZV01000240.1, from coordinate 8,162 downwards.
TGAATACGAAATATCGGCCTTGATCTGCTCCAGCGACCGTCCTGTTAGAAACGGAGCGGCGGCGCACACGAACGGAAGGCGTCCGCCATTGGCGAGGCCTGCTGCAACCCCCACCATGTTCTGCTCGGCGATGCCGACATTGACGAGACGCTCTCCAAACTTCGCCTTGAAGCCGCCGAGCTTGGAGGAACCCACGGAGTCGTTGCAGACGGCAACGATCGTTTCGTTTTCGGCTGCCAGCCGCTCAAGCGTAGTAGCGAATGCGTCGCGGCAATCGTAGAGCTTGGGTGCGTTTATTGGCGCGTTCATTACAGTGCCTCCGACAATTCTGCCAATGCGATTTCGTATTGTTCCTTGCTCGGTACCTTGTGGTGCCAGTCGACTCGGTCTTGCATGAACGAGATTCCATGGCCCTTGTTGGTGTGGGCCACGATGCAATGCGGTCTCGATCCCCGGTATTCGAGGGCTGAAACGACTTCGCTCATATTGTTCCCATTGATCTCGGTGACTTCCCAATCAAAAGCTTCAAGCTTCGGACGAAGCGGGGCGAGATCGTTGGTTTCCGCCAGGGCGGCGCCCTGCTGGAACCTGTTGTGGTCGATGACCAGCGTCAGGTTATCGAGCTTGAACTGAGCGGCCGCCATGATCGCTTCCCAGTTGGAGCCCTCCTGCATCTCACCGTCGCCGGTGACGACATAGGTGTGATATTTCGCGCCTGAGAGCTTGGCGGCTTTTGCCATTCCTATTGCGACAGGAAGACCGTGGCCGAGCGGCCCGGTATTCGTTTCGACGCCAGGAACCTTGTTGCAATTTGGATGCCCGTTCAGCCTCGAATGCGGCTGCAAAAAGGTGGAAATCTCTTCCTCCGGGATGAAGCCGCGTTTTGCGAGCGTCACATACAGCGCGCATGCAGTATGTCCCTTCGAAAGAACGAACCTGTCGCGGTCGGGGTGCTTCGGCTGATCGGGCCAAACATTCAGCACACGAAAATAGAGGGCAGTCAAAATTTCGATGACCGACATTTCCCCCCCAATATGGCCGGCGCCCGCTTCAAAGACCGCCTGGAGATCGCGCAATCGGATCTCCCGAGCGACCCGCTCGAGTTCTGTCGTATTCATGGATTCCTCTCATGCATAAATATTCAGTTGTCAATATTTTTGCACAAGACACCGATTAGTCAAGCCCTTTAAGTGGAACACCGACAGTTGTAAGTCTAGAAATCCTGTTGACAGCTGGAAAGCAACTTGTTAATGAATTTTCCAGCATCAGTGAATATTTATTCGTATAGTGAATTAGCTATTAGCCTAGGCATAGGGAGGAACAATGGTGGCGCTCGATATCAATGAACACGGGCTTTCGTCCGGGGCCTGGTTGAGCAAACTCAAGGGCGCCACCGGCCCGCTCGTGGGGCTGCTCGCGCTTTGCGTCTTCCTGAGCCTCAGCACCGACACGTTTCTTTCGGTTCGGAACGGTCTCAACATCCTCGATCAGATCACTGTCCTCGGCATCATGGCCGTCGGAATGACCTTTGTCATTCTGATCGGCGGCATCGATCTCTCCGTCGGCTCGGCACTCGCTCTTGCGATGATGGTCATGGGCTGGACTGCGAATGTCGCCGGCCTGCCGCTGCCGGTCGGGATCGCTTTTGCTCTGGTCGCAGCGGGCCTTTCGGGGCTGATCGTCGGACTTCTGGTGACGCAGTTCAGGGTTCCAGCGTTTATTGCCACTCTTGCGATGATGTCCGCGGCTCGCGGCGTCGCGAATATGATCACGGACGGCCAACAGATCGTTGGATTCCCCGACTGGTTCATGATGCTGGCAATCGATCGCCATTTCGGCGTGTTGACAGCCACTGTGTTTCTCATGCTTGCGGTTGTTCTTGCCGCGTGGCTTTTCCTGCACTTCCGGTCCGAAGGTCGCATGCTCTACGCGGTGGGAGGAAATCCCGAAGTCGCACGCCTGGCCGGTATCAACGTCCCGCTCGTGACGATAGCCGTTTATGTCGTGAGTGCCGTCCTTGCGGGGCTCGCCGGCATCGTGCTCGCCGCGCGGCTGGATTCCGTCCAGCCGTCCAGTGGTCTGGGCTATGAACTGGACACCATCGCTGCGGTCGTCATCGGCGGAACTTCGCTCTCCGGCGGCGCGGGCGGCATCGGTGGAACGCTGATCGGCGTTCTTATCATCGGTGTGCTTCGCAACGGTCTCAACCTTCTCAACGTCTCGCCCTTCCTGCAGCAGGTGATCATCGGCATCGTCATCGTGCTCGCGGTCGGGGCGGAGACCATTCGTCGGCGTCGCGCCTGACGAGCGGGTCCGCCGCGTTGGCGAACCCGGAATTCCGCTCCAAAAATTTGGGGCGGATCAATACCCCGAGGGGGAGGACATACCCGAGGGTTCCATCAAACAACGGAGGAAATACAATGAAAATAGCGCGCACCATGCTCGCGTCTGCTGCACTGCTCGGTCTCATGCTCGGCCCCGTACATGCGGCGGAACTGAAGAAGCTCGGCTTGGCCGTTGCCAACCTTCAGGCAAACTTCTTCAACCAGATCAAGCAATCGGTCGAAGCCGAAGCCAAGAAGCGCGGCATCGAAGTCATCACGGTCGACGCAAAGGGCGACGGGCCGACACAGGTCAATCAAATCCAGGACCTCCTGACCCAGAAAATCGACGCGCTGATCTACATTCCGGCCGGTGCGGCGGCTGCGACCGTTCCGGTCAAGCTCGCGAAGAGCGCTGGTATCCCGGTCGTGAACGTTGACCGCAACGCCGAGGGAGCACCCGGCGATACCTTCCTTGCAACGGATTCCGTCGCGTCTGCCAAGGCCGTATGCGACTACATCCTGAAGGAAGCCGGCGGCAAGGGGAAGATGGTCATCATCCACGGCCAGAAGGGCACGACGCCGGAAGTCGATCGTTCGAAGGGCTGCGCTGAATCTCTCAAGGCATATCCTGATGTTAAGGTTGTCGCCGAGCAGTTCTCGAACATCTGGAGCCAGGACGAAGGCTTCCAGATCATGCAGAATATGCTGCAGGCAAATCCGGACGTTTCGATTGTGTTCGCCCAGGCCGACGGCCTCGCCCTTGGCGCCGCGCAGGCGATCAAGGTCGCCAATCCTTCCCAGAAGATCGTGGTTGGCGGCTTCGATGGTGACACCGCAGCTCTCGAAGCGCTCAGCAAGGGTGTCTTCAACGTAACGGCGACCCAGCAGACGCAGAAGATGGGCCGCGACGCGGTTGAAAACGCCGCCAAGCTTGTCGCCGGGGAAAAGGTGCCGCCGGTCCAGCTCCTGGATGCCACGCTGACAACCAAGGAAAACGTCGCAGGCTTCATCGCCAACCATCCGTAATGAAGTTGAGGTCTTGAGGAGGTGTGCCGTGACTGATCCAGTTCTTTCCCTGAGGGGCATATCCAAATGGTATGGGCCGCTCCAGGTTCTGAAGAATGTCAGCTTGGACGTCCATCCGGGCGAAGTGGTTGCACTTCTCGGTGAAAACGGAGCGGGCAAGTCAACGCTATCAGGCATCATCGCCGGGTCACGCACACCGTCCGAAGGATCAATGACATGGCTGGGGCAGCCTTATGCCCCGGCCACCCCAAGGGAAGCGATCGACAAGGGCGTTGTCCTGATCCACCAGGAGCTGCAGCTTCTGCCGCAGCTGTCGATCGCGGAAAACGTCTTCATCGGGCGCTGGCCGATGAAGAACGGCGTCGTCGACCGCGCCCAGATGGTTCGCCGGGCCCAGGACCAGCTCGCTCGCTTGAACCTTCACATCCCTGCAACGCGGACGGTCGCCGGCCTTTCCACAGCAAATCAGCAACTCATCGAGATCGCCAAGGCGCTGGCTCTCAACGCAAAGCTCCTGATCCTCGATGAGCCGACGGCCGCTCTTGGCGGCGCGGAGACGGAAGCTCTCTTCGAACAGGTTCGGAAGCTTCGCTCACAAGGTGTCGGCATCGTCTACATTTCCCACCGCATGGAAGAGATCAAGCGAATCACCGACCGGATCGTCGTTCTTCGCGATGGCGAGCGCGTCCAGGAATTCTCCGACAGCGCGACACCGGTGCGAACGATCGTCGAGAGCATGGTCGGACGCCCGCTTGACCGCTTGTTCCCTGCCCTGCCGGTTCCGACAGACCATCCAGTCCTCCAGGTGTCGGGGCTGTGCTCGCCGGACAACTCGTTCCGTGACGTTACCTTCGATGTGCGCGCCGGGGAAATTCTCGGAATCGCCGGACTGGTCGGCGCCGGCCGCACGGAACTTGTCCGCGCCATTTCGGGCGCTGACCCAATCAGTGCAGGTTCGATCAAGCTAGAAGGCGAAGAACTCAGGCTGCGCGATCCTGCGGATGCGATCGCCAAGGGCATCGTGATGGTTCCGGAAGACCGCAAGGAGCAAGGCCTCGTTGTCGGACACCGGATCGGCGAGAACATTATCTACGCCAATCTCGACAAGCTGGGCGGGCGTTGGATTACGCCGAGCGTCAAGCGCTCGTTTGCGGAGAAGGCAGTGGCCAAGTTCGGCGTGAAGGGCCGTGCGGAGCAATATGCCTCGGACCTGTCCGGCGGCAACCAGCAGAAGGTGGTCATCGCGAAATGGCTGATGCGCGATCCTAAGGTCGTCGTGCTCGACGAACCGACGAGAGGCATCGACGTCGGCGCCCGAGCCGGCATCTACGACATCATCGTCAATCTTGCCAAACGGGGCGTGGCGGTCATCGTCGTAAGCTCGGACCTCGAGGAAGTTCTCGGAGTCTCCAATCGCATTCTCGTGCTTGCGCAAGGCAAGCAGGCGGGGATTCTCAATCGTGACCAGGCAAATGACGTTTCGGTCATGGAGCTAGCCACCATCTAAACAGACAGAGAAAGGAAGAGCGGTGTCCGACATCACTCTGAACGCCCCGAAGCTTTTCGATCTCAGCGGCCAGGTTGTCATCGTTACCGGAGCCGGCAGCGGCATTGGGCAGCGCATTGCCATCGGCCTTGCGCAATGCGGCGCCGACGTAGCGTTGCTCGACCGTCGAACTGACGACGGGCTGGCCAAGACGGCTGAATATATTCGCGCCGCCGGCCGCCGCTCGATCCAGATCGCGGCGGATGTCACGAACAAATCGTCCCTTGGAGATGCCGTAGCACGTACCGAAGCCGATCTCGGCGCGCTGACGCTTGCAGTCAATGCTGCAGGCATCGCTAACGCGAACCCGGCGGAAGAGATGGAGGAGGATCAATATCAGACGTTGATGGATATCAACCTCAAAGGCATATTTCTTTCCTGCCAGGCCGAGGCTCGCGCCATGCTGAAGAATGGACGCGGCTCCATCGTCAACATCGCCTCCATGTCCGGCGTGATCGTGAACCGGGGGCTGAGCCAAGCACACTATAACGCCTCCAAGGCGGGCGTGATCCATATGTCGAAGTCCATGGCGATGGAATGGGTCGACCGCGGCATTCGCGTCAACACCATCTCCCCCGGATACACGGCAACGCCCATGAACACCCGCCCCGAGATGGTCCACCAGACCAAGCTCTTCGAAGAGCAGACGCCGATGCAGCGCATGGCAACGGTGGATGAGATGGTCGGTCCGGCTGTGTTCCTGCTGTCGAATGCAGCAAGTTTCGTGACCGGCGTCGATCTTCTCGTCGACGGCGGTTTCTGCTGCTGGTGATGAGAAAGCTCATTGCCGCCGCTGGAAAGTGACCGGTCTCGCTTCCTCCCTGGCTGAGATCGAGGCGCTGAAGGGACTAACGGGCACGACGGCGTGCGATATCGTCGTCTGCCCGCCCTTCGCGCTGATCGAACGGACGGAGAGCTCAGGCGTCGTCATCAGCGCTCAAGACTGCCTCAATTCACGACAACCGGTTGAGCTCCAATAATGATCGCATGGTAGGTCGCATCCAGATTTGCTGTTTATCGACGGACAAGGAAAGAGCATGAAACGCTTTGAGCAGAAGACTGTCGTCATTACCGGGGGTAGCCGCGGCATCGGAGCTGCCATCGCCAAACGCTTTGCGAAAGAAGGCGCCAATCTCGTCGTCTCGGCCAATGAGGAGCTGGTTCACGGCGTTGCCGAACAGATCCGGGCCGAAGGCGGCCAGGCGATCTCCTTCATCGGCGACGTCACCGACAAGGCGAGCGTCACCGCCCTCTACGATGCCGCCGAGAAGGAATTCGGCTCGGTCGACGTCTCGATCCAGAATGCCGGCGTCATCACCATCGCCCGCGTCGAGGACCTGACCGAAAACGAATGGGACAAGGTCATGGCCGTCAACACCAAGGGCGTCTTCCTCTGCGCCCAGGAGGCGATATCAAGAATGCGCAAACACAAGCGCGGCGGCCGCATCATCAACACTGCCTCCGGTCAGGCCCGCGACGGCTTCATCTACACGCCGCATTATGCCGCCTCGAAAATGGGCGTCGTCGGCATCACCCCGAGCCTGGCCAAGGAAGTCGCGACCGAGAAGATCACCGTCAACGCCTTCTGCCCCGGCATCATCGAGACCGACATGTGGGCCTATAACGACCAGGCCTGGGGCAAGCTGCTCGGCAACTACGCCCCCGGCGAACTGATGAAGGAATGGGTCGAGGGCATCCCGATGAAACGGGCCGGCTCCGGCGAAGACGTCGCCGGCCTGGTGACCTTCCTCGCCAGCGAGGATGCCGCCTATATCACCGGCCAGACGATCAATGTCGACGGCGGCCTCATCATGTCCTGATGCGTGTCGCCCAAAAGTGTGCAGTGGTTTTGGGACAACGACATGCATGGAACAAAGATCATACCATCCGTGAAGCGCGGAAAGAGACGCCGTCGTCGCCTTCCGTGTGAACAGTGTGTCTATCTCAGGCAGGGCAGCTTTGCATTTTTGCCCGGTCGAGTGACCTTGCCATCCGCCTGTTTTTGATCCTATCTTTGAAATGTTCTCAGGGCGGGGTGTAAATTCCCCACCGGCGGTATCAGGAGCAATCCTGGAGCCCGCGAGCGCTTCAGGCAGCTAGCTGCCTGAAGGTCAGCAGATCCGGTGAGATGCCGGAGCCGACGGTATAGTCCGGATGGAAGAGGACAACACGGGCAGTCGCACTCCATCCCGGAGTCGGCTGACGTTTGTTCGCCCAAGGGCAGAAGGCTCGCTCACGGATTGAGGCGAGCAGACCATGTCAGCCCGCTGACATAACCCTTGAAAGGCCAGACAGCATGACTATCGCAACAATCGAAGATGCCATATCAGCCATTGCCAGCGGCAAGATGGTCGTCGTCGTCGACGACCAGAACCGGGAAAACGAAGGCGATATCGTGGTCGCGGCCGATGCCGTCACCCCGGAAACAATCGCCTTCATGATGACCCACGCCCGCGGGCTCGTTTGCATCGCCATGGAAGGCGAGCGTCTCGATGCACTCGACATTCCGCTGATGGTGCCCAACAACACGGAATCGCACAAAACCGCCTTCACGGTTTCGGTCGATTATCTCAAGGGCACATCAACAGGCATCTCGGCTGCCGACCGCGCCGCCACCGTCCGCGCCCTGGTCGACGATCGCGCAAAGGCTGACGAATTCGCCCGCCCCGGCCATATCTTCCCGCTGCGCGCCAACCCCCGCGGCGTGCTCGGCCGCCCCGGCCACACCGAAGCCGCCATCGATCTCGCCCGCCTCGCCGGAAGGATCCCCGCCGGCGTCATCTGCGAAGTCGCCAACGACGACGGAACCATGTCCCGCCTGCCCGAACTCACGCTCTTCGCCGAACGCCACAACCTCCCCCTCGTCACAATCGAGGACCTGGTCGCCTATCTCGACCGCCAGGCGGAAAGAGACATACGCGAAGTCGCTTGATCGATGCCTTTGTTGCGGCGGCATAGCCCGCCGCAACAAAGATCGTGCCGCAGTGATGACCGTGACGGCACCGTCCCTCGCCGCCCTATGTTCGGCTGATCGAAACCCCACCATCTGCCAGCATCGCCGTGCCGGTCACGAAGCTCGACATGTCGGAGGCCAGGAAAAGCGCCGCATTGGCGATCTCTTCGGGTTGCGCCATGCGTTTCAGCGCATGCAGCCCCTCGACGAAGGCGAGCACCTCCGGCGTGGCATCAGGCGCGTTGGTAATGCTGGCGGGCGTGTCAGTGCCGCCGGGAAGCAGTGCGTTGACGCGGATCTTCTGCGCTCCGAG
>NZ_VSZV01000109.1:0-4968 GCF_008919455.1 Rhizobium sp. PEPV16 | reverse complement strand
CGTTGCCTTGCCGCCCATAATTTGAGTGGCTGCACAGCTTGCAAAACTCTCGGCGTCCCCGTCCGAATCCATCGCACATTCGACCGCTGCCTGCTGCTCGTCAGTCAACTTTTCATCCAAGAAGCGGTCAGCGGCACAGTTCGCAAACTGATTAACGTCGCCCTCAGATTCCATCGCGCATTCCGCGGCGGCGCGCTGATCATCGCTGAGTTGGCCGTCCAATGCGCATGTCGCAAACTTGCGGGTGCTACCGCCTGTATTTTTCTCAGCGCATTGAACGAATTTCTGCTGACTTTCGGAAAGAATAACGCGCCGGCCCGTGCAGGCGGTAAATGCAGGAACGTTATCAATACCTACCTCTTCGGCGCAAGCGCGCCCAACCTCCTGGGCGGAGCCGAAGGGTCCCTTGTCGTCCTCAGCGAACGGATCTTTCCTTGGAAGGGTCACAACGTCGTCGGTAAACGGGTCTCGCCCTGGAAAAGGCAGGATCACCGGCGCAGTATTCCTCACCCCCCCAAAGCATGGCCCTCCGTTCAGGCAGCTTCGTAGGACAGGGGGCGGCACATTGAGGCCAGAGCAATGCAGCATTTGCGACCAGCTCCTTACACCCCGCAAATAGCACTCGGATATTATCCGACGCTCCAACTCGCCGGCAGTGGCGCTTGTGTCGGCGGGCGCGGACGCGGCGGCAGCCAGCAGAAAGATCAAAAACCATCTCATGCAAGGGCCTCCTATCTGAAAAATCTTTCGGGCCTGCTTTGCTGGAAGCGTCCGGCGCCTCCTTATGATCTCTCAACCAGAGTAGTCCAACTCAACCTATAAGTATATATTGAGCTTTTGAAAGGAATCGAACCGAAAATAAAGTCATTTCAGGAGGAAAATTATAGTATTGTATTAAGTTAGGCGGTCACCAACGCACCGGCATGAATTGCTATATCGCTCAATTTCGTGATGATATAGGTTGCTTCTTAACAGCGCCACAACCTCCATTGCGATCTTCCCTATGATCCTGCCGCATCCCGAAATTTTCTATATCTATGCACTGAAATCGTGGGAGGCTAACGAGGTGACGCCGTTCCAGGGCTTCGCGCCGGGGTTGATACCCTTGGCTTCGCTATTAGCACAGCCCGCCTTTTTGCCGAGAGATATAGACCAGCTCACGATGCCGCCGAATGACCAGATGGCCCGTCGCCGTGCCGGGATGGCGCCTTGGATCTGGAGCCCGGTCAATGTGGAAACTCTGATCCAAAAGCGAAAACCACTACCAATCACCCCCTTCATGGTGGTGTTCTCTGCAGATGAAGTCGTGGCGCGCGCCGTTTCCAAATGGCGGAAATCGCTCATGCTAAAGCCGCTACATGTCAGTACCATACAAGGTGTCGGCGCCTTAATGCCGGACGAACTCACACTCGACCGCCTCCGCCAGTTCTGCCGGATTGCGCTGCGGCAAGCTAAGTCCCTGCAACGCCGCCTCGATATTAGTGACAGCTTGACTGCCCTTGATAACTGGACACCGCTTGAAATACGTCCCTCCAGCATTTTTTACCACGGCCACAACGTCACCGTCGCAAACGAACTTGCGCTTCAAAGCGTCGGGGAGGATGTGCCCGCTGATCCGGAAGGGCACCTCAATGCTTCGGAGCATGAAAGTTACGTTCAGGCTATTACGGAATCGAGCCAAGCCGTTTTAAATCTTCACGACTCCATTGCCGACCGCGCAGCGTTTCTTATTCATCCCCGTCAGCCTGACATGGTGTTGGTTGCGCCGGCTTCATACCGAAAAATCGAAGAGCGACTTCAGCAAAATGCGCCGTCCGAAAACATAAAAAGAGTGCTTCGCGCCATGGAGCGGCAAAAAGGCTTTACATTGAGCTTGAAGGCCGACGAGGAGGATATGGACGCGATTGGCCCGATGATGAGTTGTCGCGGCGCTGAGTTGAAGCTCCAATCACTTGCAATTGCCCTTCGATCAGCGTCGACCCTTGCAGCAACAATAAGGTTGGCGCCCGCAGTTAATCGAACAGACAGGGTGGTCGCACAGCTCGCCACCCATTTACGCAACTATGACAATCCCCCCGACACGAAAACAGCGCGAGTATTTAAGCTTGTACAGCAGGCGCTTGCTGATGCTGTGCCTCCAGAGCATATGGAGCTCATCCGAGCATCGAAATCCGGTATTAAAATTATAGCTGACGCGGCGCTAGAATGGCTACCTGTGGATGGTGTTCCGTTAGGACTTTACACCGACGTATCCCGGATACCGGTTACACCCGGCAATATCCTTTTGGAGCAGCTCCGTCCAAATTCTCCGATACAAGTGACACCCGATAGTTTTCGCAATTTCCTCCTCTTGTCCATGTTCGATGAAAAGGACCAGCTAGCCGACATTATTGGTAAGGCCGTTGATAAACTTAAAGACAGCAAAGGCCGTCCAATCCGCGGCACGAGACGCACCCCTAAAACGGTAGAAGAATTTGTCGGCGCTATTAACGCCTATGAAGGCCCGATGCTGATCGTGGACAGCCATGGACAACATATCAACGACAAAGTCCCCGGGGGCCTAATCATCGGCAGCAAATCAGTCGATATGTGGTCCTTGCGAGATCACATCCGTGTGCCGCCCATCGTTATCCTCAGCGCTTGCGATACGCACCCGCATGACCGAAATCATGCATCGGTCGCGAATGGCTTCCTGAGCTGCGGTGCGGTTGCTGTACTCGCTACGGTCCTTCCTATCCGAGGCGACGATGCGGCATCGTTCGTCAAGCGGTTGTTGTTGCGGGCCGTGGAGTATGGCGGAGTTGTGAATGATATGGGCCGCTCGGTTCCATGGACGAACATCGTCGGCGGCGCGCTTAGGATGCAGCTTGCTAGCGACATATGCAATGGTCTCAAATCCCGAGGCCTCATTACGGAGGCTCAGGCTACGGAATTGCAACTATCCGCCAATATGGATCTCAATCCCCATCGGAAAGACTGGCTGCACAGGCTGGCTTCCCGTTGTCAAGAAAATGGTGGCTTCGATGCGGCACGGTGGCAGATCTTGTGCGATGATATTCTCGCTGCTTCCGACGTCATTCGCTACACTCACCTGGGTAATCCGGAAACCATTATTCTTTCGGAACCGGCGCTGTTCGAACGGTTTTACAAGGGATTCGGGCCGAAGGCTAGACTTTCGCATGGCAGTATGCTCGCAGACTTCGGCTCTCGCATGATCCTAGAGGGCCGCAGCTAGCTGAAATGTTACCGATTTCGAGTTGGATGCTCTGATGATGAGAGAGTTGGGCGAGAAGGTCGCAGCCCTGAAAGCGATCCTCATCGAGCTAGTTTCGCACGAAAGTGCCCTCAAGGTGCCCGACATTTGCCGGGCGATTGGCCTCGATGAAGGGGAAACCTCAGAGGCGATGAGATCCAAAGCACGCTATGTCGAACGGCGACTGTCCGGCCAGCCGGCCGAGGTGGTCTTTACCGCTGCCGAACGGTATCTTCTGGAAAGCCGTGACTATTATCTCGCGGAAGCGCTTGCGAAGGCCAAGGAGGTTGGCAGCCCGGTCGTGTCGGAGCATACCCGGCGCCGCATCGTTTTATATTTCGACAAACATCCTCTCAGCACCGAGCTTGAGGAGATGGAGGTCTATCGCCGGGCCTGGCCCACGACGAAAATGCGCACGACCAGGCAGCCGCATGGTGATGCAGACTGGACGATGGCTGACGAGCTGCACAAGGCGATGTTCATCGACCAAAGCTGGTCGACCCGCGAAGCGTTGGAGGCGCTGAACATCCACACCTGCTCGCAACAGCAATTTTTTCACTTCGTCGAGACCGTCTGCAGCCCAGTGGTACAGTCTGAGAAGGCGCAGGATGATATCGTCATGGTCTTCAACCAGTTGCTCGTTGGTGAAGGTTTTAAACTTCACGCCGAGCGCCGCGCATCGGGAAGCCGTGTTTACCGGGTGAAGCCGACAGCCGTGGGAAGTCCCTCCGACACGGTCATTTCGGATGTGCTCATGGCATTCGATCCCGACCGGATCCATGAACGCTGGACCGAGGCGCTAGAGCGCCGCTCAACAAATCCGGAAGGCGCGATCACCCTGGCGAGAACGCTGCTGGAAGATGTCTCCAAATGGATCCTCACCGAGGCGAATGAGCCTTACACCGACAAGGACGATTTACCCAAGCTGTACAGCAAGCTTGCCAAAACACTCAATCTCGCGCCCGACGCGCACTCGGAGCAGGTGTTCAAGCAGATTCTCGGTTCATGTCAGCAGATCGTCGAACAGTTGGGTGCCCTTCGAAACCGCATCTCAGACGCACATAGTCCGGGACCGAAAAGGGTTAGACCAAAGCCGCGGCATGCCGAACTTGCGGTCAATCTATCTGGTACGATGGCAACCTTCCTGGTGTCCACCTGGATGGAAATGAAGGAAAGGAAGGATACCGCGCCGGAAAAGTGATAGCCAACCTTCGAGATCCTTCCCGAGTTCCCTAATGCGGTGCCGTCATCTGACCACTGGCGCCGTCAAGAGCCTGCCTTGGATTGCACCGCAAGTCTGAAGGCCCTTAATTTTCTCCTTGAGTCTGCCCCCACATTTTCCCCGAGAGCGGCAATTCACGCCGACGCAGCTCGTATTCCGATCCAAGTTGCCGGCGCTCAATCGATCGTTGAGAGGTCTGCAGGATGAGCAACTCTAATTGGTTTCCTCTTGCTGGTCCTTGTTATTGCTGTTGATATGAATCTAACCAGAGGTCTGCAAGAATTTAGACCGAGAGCGGCTGCAGCTTGATTTATTACCATCTGGAGATGGGTTAGTACCAAGTGATTTTGTAATTCTGAATATCTGGCCTGAAAGCCGCGCTGTCCTGGTGGGAAACGCCAACAATTCTGATAATTCAGTTGGCGTTTGCGATAGAGGTTATAGTTTTACGCGGTCGCTAAACTATTTCTTGCTTCGTGAGCTGAACGATGTC
>NZ_VSZV01000005.1:0-339 GCF_008919455.1 Rhizobium sp. PEPV16 | reverse complement strand
TCCGATAAGCCCTTGTACAATTCAGGCGAAGACCGGAAGACCTTCTTTTTCATCTCCGGGTAGACATGGTTGGCGTAGGATTCCTGCGCCGTCGACGACGTCACCCCAAGGATCTTGCCGCTGAGGCCAGCGGGGCTGACATCGCTGATCGGCGAATCCTTCCGAGCGATGAACACGGAAGGGCTGTTGTAGTATTTCTCCGTGAAGGCAACCTTTTGACGCCGCTCAAGGCTCATCGACATGGATGAGATGATCGCGTCGTATTTTTCCGCAACGAGATTGGGAATTATGTCGTCCCACTTCTCGATGATGAATTGGCATTCGAACTTGCCGACCTCG
>NZ_VSZV01000177.1:0-10516 GCF_008919455.1 Rhizobium sp. PEPV16 | reverse complement strand
TTCCATGCCGAAATTCGGCAGCGCCAGGGTCTCTCCGCGGGCAAGGGTTGAAAAGACCTGCAGGTTGAAATTGCCGGCCGGATTGAGCGGCGTCCAGCCGGGACCGACAATGTGCCCGGGATGGATGATGGTTGCCGGAAATCCGCGAAGCCTTGCCTGCTGCAGCAGATAGGTTTCGATTGCCGCCTTCTGCGTCCCATAGTCGCCGAAGGGAAATTTCGGCGTCTCCTCCAGCGTGGGTGCGACGGTCGAATGGCCATGCGTCCAGATCGTGCCGGTATGCAGGAAGTGACCGACATGCCCTGACAGCGCCGTCACCAGATGCTCGGCACTTTCCAGCGAGAAGCAGATCATGTCGATGACGATGTCGGCTTTCACTGCACGCACGGCCGAGCCGAAATCACCCGTCTGCTCCATGGCTGCCCGGTCCATCTGACGCTGATCGACGGCAGCCCAGGCGTGGTTTGCCGTATAGGGCTTTGCCGTGCCGCGGCTGATCGTGACGACGTCGTGACCGGCTTCCACCAGACGGGGAACGAGATAGGTTCCGACATGGCCCGTTGCTCCGATTACCAAAACCCGCATCGTCGTTCCTCCCTTTGGTTTCCGCGCCGAATATGCTGCGCTCTCAGGTGATCCTGCAAGCAGACTTTTCGTGATCAAGGGGCTGGACCAGGCCCGCTATCGATTCTTGAAAACAAGACAGGTGCCGCCGTGTTTGCGGACCTGGTTGCAGAGGTCGTTGGCTTCCATGCGCGTCTGCCGGCCGATGCGGGCAGCATAACGCGGGCGAAAACCAAAGCTGCGATCGCGCTGGCGCAGGATCAGCGGTTGCTCCGCATTCAGGGGCGCAGGCAGATCCTGCACGGCATCGAGAAACATGCGCCGGGCGACCGCGACATTCGCATTCGCCGCAAGCTGGACGCCCCAGGGAGCCCATTCACCCTCCTGACGCCAGGGCGTGTCCTTCAACGTCCGTCTCTCCGCAAGCGCCACGCAGCCATCGAGGAAGGACTTGTCCTTGTCGAGCGGGGCGGCCGCATCTTCCGGTGGGTTATCCTTCCATTCCTCGACCGTATGCGCGGTGATCGCCATGACGTAGCCACGCGTCTCGTGAGGTAATCTGCCTGACGCAAGGTAAGTGGCAAGGCCGTTTTCACCGGCATTATAGGCGGCGGCGGCAAGGCCGAGATTGCCGAAACGATTGCGCAATTCGTCGAGATACTGCGCCGATTTCCGCAGCGCTTCCAACACCTGGTAGCTGTCTTCGAGACCGCGCAGTTTCGCCGTTCCGGGCATGAACTGCGCAATCCCCTGCGCTCCCTTGAAGCTGACTGCATCAGGGCGAAAGGTGCTTTCTCGCCAGATGAGACGGGCGAAATAATCCGCTGGCAATTGATTGGCGCTGGCGAAATGCTCGATCGCGACGCAAAGGTCGTAGTTGAAACTGTCTTTCCGGATGCAGAGCGTCTCACCCGATCCCGTCGCCGAAGGTCCCGAATACAAGCAGACCGGCGGCCCGGCGCTCCCCTCAGGCTGGGCCTTTACTGTGTCCACGGCGGGAAACAGAAGACAGAGCCAAAGCATGGCCTTCGCCGATCTCCTCGCAATGTCGGACTGACGCTTTCGGCGTATCATCGGATCTCGGCGGGTTCGAACTTCCATCTCGACGCTCGATTCTAGATACCATCGATCAAAGCGCGACGCTTCCCCATTTCCATATCTGCACCCGAATTGGCGCCAGGAACGCTGACAGGTTTTTAATTTCGCCATCGATTTTGGAACAAACATATTCGGCCTGCCATGGTCGCAACGCTATTCTGCTCATCAGGAATGCCTAAGCGAACGAGGATAAGCAGATGATTGATCTCCACTACTGGCCGACGCCGAACGGCAAGAAGGTTTCGATCTTCCTGGAGGAAACGGGCACGCCCTATCGGCTGGTGCCGGTCAATATCGGCCGGGGGGACCAGTTCAAGCCTGATTACCTCAGACTCAACCCCAATCACCGCATGCCTGCCATCGTCGACCACGAACCTGCCGATGGCGGCGGTCCGTTGAGCGTCTTCGAATCCGGCGCGATCCTCTTCTATCTCGCCGAGAAAACCGGCAAATTCTGGCCGCAGGATCTGCGCGGCAAATACGCTGTCACGCAATGGGTGATCTGGCAGATGGCGAACCAGGGGCCGAAACTCGGCGAAGCCGGTCATTTCCGTCGCCTTGGCGATCGCGAAGGCGACCAGTCCTATGCGGTGCGACGCTTCACCGACGAAGCCAACCGCCTTTACGGCGTTCTCAACATGCGGCTGCGCGATCGGCGCTATCTTGCCGGCGACGAATTCACCATCGCCGACATCGTCAGCTATCCCTGGACAGTCAACTGGCAGGCACAGGGTCAGGACATCAACGAGTTCAAACATTTCAAGCGATGGTTCGAGGAGGTCGGCGCAAGGCCCGGCGTTCAGCGCGGCCTTGCGGTCGGCGCCGATCTTAGCACCGACAATAGCAAGCTCTCCGAAGAGGAACAGGCGCGCATCCGCAAGATCCTCTACAACCAGCGCGCCCTTCCCGTTCCGGATTGAGCCTAGCAATTCCAGCCAAAGTGCGCAGCGGTTTGCGTCCGGAATTGCGCAAAAGCAAGGCGCAGCGGGGCGACATTCTTCCAGAATGCCTGCACGAAAAAGCCGCCGGGCCATATGGCCGCGGCGGCTTGGGAATGGCTTGAAAGCAGCAATCAAGCCGTTGGCTGCTTGGTCTTCCTGAGATAGGGCAGAACCGTATCGAAGGAGCCGAAACGCGTGATCGCGTCTTCGTTGGAAACCGCGGCGGTGATGATGACGTCCTCGCCCTGGTTCCAGTTCGCCGGTGTGGCCACCTGGTGCTTGGCCGTCAGCTGGATGGAATCGATGGCGCGCAGAATCTCATTGAAATTGCGGCCCGTCGTCATCGGATAGGTCAGGATCAGCTTGATCTTCTTATCGGGACCGATGATGAAGACCGAACGCACCGTCGCATTGTCGGCAGGCGTGCGGCCTTCCGAGCTCTCGCCGGCGCCGGCCGGCAGCATGTCGTAGAGCTTGGCGACCTTGAGGTCCTTGTCACCGATCAGCGGATATTCGACGTCGAAGCCGGTGGCGGTCTTGATGTCGTTCTTCCATTTGGCGTGGCTTTCGACAGGATCGACGGAGATGCCGATGATCTTGGCGCCACGCTTGGAAAATTCCCCGGCCAGGCCGGCCATCGCGCCGAGCTCGGTCGTGCAAACCGGCGTGAAATTCTTCGGATGCGAAAACAGGACGGCCCAGCCGTTGCCGATCCAATCGTGGAAGCTGATCGGTCCCTGCGTGGTGTCGGCAGTGAAATCGGGAGCGATATCGTTGATACGCAAGCTCATATGTTTATCCTTTTCCAACTATACAAGCGACAGCCGTGTGATTGAGAAAGTCACCGTTTATTGGTGCTTGTCAGCCCACCTCTGGATGCCGCATGAAGTGTATCGAACACCCATGTTACCGAAGTATTTCGAAAACGAGGTCGTTCTCGGTTCACTCATTCCTAGGCCCTGTTGACAAAGTGCCTTTTCAAATCAGGTAGGGTCTGATTCAAGGCTGCTTTTTAGGAGGCAGCAATGGCGCGTGGAGACCTAACCGACGCAGAATGGCGGATCGTGGAACCACTTCTTCCTGCAGAGCGTGGCCGTAAATCGCGACCCTCGCACGATAATCGTCAGTTCATGAACGGCATGTTGCATGTCCTTCGGGTCGGCTGCCCGTGGCGTGACATGCATGAGCGATACGGAAAGTGGAATTCAGTCTACGTCCGGTTCCGTCGCTGGGCCGAGCAAGGGGTATGGGATGCACTTTTGGAAACGCTTGTCGAGCTTGGCCTTACAGATGATTGGCAGCACATGCTGGACAGCACCACAGTTCGAGGCCATTCACAGGCAGCGGGCGCTAAAGGGGGACTCATAAGGAGGCTTTTGGTCGATCACGCGGCGGCTTTACGACAAAAATCCACGCCCGAGCAGACGGTCAGGGCCGCCCTCTTGGCTTTGTCCTGACGGGTGGCGAAGCCTCTGACTATCTGGCCGTTCCAGATCTTCTCGCAATGCCGGTAAACAGGCCTCGTCGTCTACTCGCCGACAAGGGATATGATGCCGACAGCATCCGCCAGGAACTTCTCTTCCACGGAACACGCCCGGTTATTCCGCCACGAGCAAGCAGAAAAAACCCACCGAATTGCGATTATCATGCCTATAAGGATCGCAATCGCATCGAGCGGATGTTCAACCGGATCAAACAGTTCCGCCGCATCGCTACGCGCTACGACAAGACCAAAACATCATTCGCGGCATTCCTGGCGATCGCCGCAGCGAAGATTTGGCTGCCCCACTTTGTCAACATGACCTAGCTGACCTTGCCGGCTTGGAGACGAGATACATCAACGTGGGGTTTACCCCGCTGACCATTAGCGCCGGAAGCAGTAGGGCCTGTCACCAGCTGACCAGACGGCTGCCCGGATTGTAGGAGACGGCCTGGCGGAGCCGGCGCGCCACTCAGGGCACGGGCCATGCCGACAACGGCAGCCACTCGATATACCTCGGAACCGACTTGGTAATGATCGAGAAGACCGCGAGGGAAAGCGTCGCAACGATGCTGAAAAGTACCGCCGCTGCGATCCCACAGCGCCATAAGTCCGCTTCCTCGTCTGAGTTTCGCTCCGCCGGGTGGGGGCACCGTTCAGCGTGCTGTTTGGCAGGGACCCTAGAGCCGGCTGTCTCGCTCAGCAATGCTTTCAAGCTGCCCCATCTTTGCTCTTTCGGCGGAGGTCGCTGATTGCTCACGGACCCGTCGCTGCCAGCACCCCGAACTGGTTCGTCGACCAGTCGGAGGCTGGCTATGGCACTCTTACCAGTGGGATCGTCCGGGTGGCCTCGCATCCATGTCTCCTCTGTTCCAGGAGCACCACAGTCATCAGGTTCCGTTTCGCCAAGATTTCGGGGCACGGCGCTATTCTTAAAGATGAAACATATGTTTGCTTCAGCTTCGATTTTCGGGAGGTCCGCCACGGTGCCGCAAGCGCAGCAATATTGCCTGTAGGGGGCGATTCTTAAAGGCGAACCATGCCAGCAAAGGGCTTGAGCCTAGCAGGACAGGGCACGAAGAGTTTTTGATGCCACGAACATCGCTGTGAGCATTTCTGTCGAGGCGCCGGTCAGACGGTGATGACCTTGCGACATTCCGAACTCACGACTGCAGCATAATTTCATATGCAACATTCGTTACAGCCTTGGACACGAACGCGAAACGCGGCCACGCGAGTCTGTTATCCGCAGCTGGTTGCAATTTCATGGAAATTGGAAACGACGTCGTGAAAGTATATCACTTGATTACACCACCTTATTTGAAGAGAAAAGTAAGCAGCATCAATATCTTCAGCGGGTGCATTTCACGTCTGTCGAACTTAAGCGGGCTTGGATTTTCAGGCCCTGCTGCGCTCTATTTTTCTCCATATTATCCGCTTCCTCAGGATCTCGTTTCAGGCGATTTTGACGGATATGACACGGCGCCGGACGAAGAAATCCTAGTACTGCCACCAAAGTAACGGCCCGACGGGGTACTCGGAATTCCTTTGCGCCCCCACGATGTATAGGTTGACTGGATGCGGCAACAACCGGCCAAGCACAGCACAGGCTAAAGCTGAGTTAACGCAAGGCGCTTATGAAAACCGGAGGGAAGATGGTCTCAGATCAAGGAACGTTGCCCAGCGCCTTGGCTGCCGTCACGATCTCTAGAACGGCAATCTCGCGTTCTCCTTGACTTCCTTCATCACGAAGAAGGTCCGCGTCTGTCTGATGCCGGGGAGCGCAATCAGCTTTTGACCGTGGAGCTTATTGAAATCGGCCATGTCCCGCACCCTTATCTTCAGCAGGTAGTCGAAATCACCCGCCACGAGGTTGCACTCGAGCACTTCCTTCATCACCATTACGGCACCCTCGAACTCTGCGAAGCTCTCCGGTGTTGAGCGATCTAGCACCACTCCGACCATGACCAGTGCGCCTAGCCCGACGGCCGTCGGCGCGACTTCGGCGCGAACGCCTGTGATGAAACCTTCCTCGAACAGCCGTTGGGTGCGCCGATGACAGGTGGCGGCGCTAACACTGACCCTTTCAGCCAAGTCAGCGTTGGTAAGACGACCTTCAGATTGCAGCGCACGCAGGATTTTGAGATCGATCCGGTCGAGTGACTCTTCGGAAGATTCTTTCATTTTTTGCTTAGTTTGCATACCTATTCGCCGAAACTTCCCGTTGAACAGCTTATCTTCGATCAGAGAAGAAGCAAATAAGAAAGCACATTTCGCACATTTTATCCTAGTTTATGCCACGAATTAGGGAGATCCGAAATCATGTCACCTTTTCCGAGCGATGATTCTTGGCGCCGAGTTGCGAACTCGGAATTATGCGGGGGCGGAGCAAATTTGCAAACCGTTGGCAGGTCTGAGATCAGCGGCGCGTAAAACTAACCATGATGCTCGAAGCCTGCGCCGAAGTCGGTGAATATAAGGAGTGCTTAAGACCAGCAAATCGCACTTGCGGTCCTGCCGATGAATCATTGCGCCACTCAGGTCTGTAAAACCTGGCGCAGCATAATTGATCTCAATCGCGCGGCGCCACACACGTCTCTCGTGTTAAATGAAATCGAATTCGGAAAGCCGGCCGTGGGCAGAGCGCCACGTCTCTCCGGAAATGGCAGGGCCAGAAGTTATCCTCACCGTACGGAGCCATCGATCATGTTGAAAATATCACATCCGCTTTGGGCAAGCTGATTGTCTCACGTCAGGTTCTCAGCCCCTCTGACTGCAGCCCCGCCGGCGCAACGCCAGCGAGCGGCTTCGTAGTCGCTCATGGAGGAGAATTCCGATCAGCCGTATGGCTGTAGATCGTGTCCCTTAGATGCCTCACGTGTTCGTTGAGGGTCGCAAGTTGCGCTGGTGTTTGAGCGGAGGCAGCCAATAGCGAATCGCCGAGACATGCAGCGCGCGATGCCAAGGCTCGTCCCTTGCCCGTCAAGGCGACGAAGACCTGCCGTTCGTTTGTCGGATTGCGAGTCCTTTTGAGCAGATTGGCAGCCTCGAGCCGCTTGAGTATCGGCGTCATCGTGCTGGATTCGAGTGCGAGTTTCTCGGCAATTTCTCCTACGGACTGGTTGTCGGATCGCCACAGGACGTTCATTGCGAGGTATTGCGGATAAGTAAGCCCGAGGTCATCAAGCAAGGTCTTGTAGAGGCGTTGGATTGCCATGCCAGCCGAGTAAATCGAGTAGCAAAGTTGGTCGTCGAGCGGGACCGGTTTGTCGTTCGTAATCTTACGCATGTGTACTCCTTCAATCCCGAGTATACGCATTTCAATCGCGAAAAACAATATCGCGATAAATAACGTCTTGACAGGCATCCGGTCTGCAGCTAGTCATTGATTATCGCACTAACTGTTATCGCGATATAAAAGGAGACGGATTATGAAGTTTGCATTGATTGGCGCACTGGCTGCCACCAGCGTTCTCGTTGTCATCAACTCGACAAATGCACAAACAATTCCCGACACCCAAGCTGTCAAGAACGTAGTCCTTGTTCACGGTGCATTCGCAGACGGCAGCGGCTGGCGTTCGGTGTATGACAATCTCACCGAGCGCGGATACAAAGTCACTATTGTGCAGAACCCGCTCACCTCACTTGCTGACGACGTCGCGGCCACCAATCGGGCTCTGGAAAGGCAGACGGGACCAGTTATTCTCGTTGGACATTCCTGGGGCGGAACTGTCATCACAGAAGCTGGCATTGATCCGAAGGTCGCCGGCCTCGTTTATGTATCTGCCCTGTCTCCCGATGCCGGCGAGACGACCGGCGAGCAATATGAGGGCTTCGCACCGCAGACCGAATTCGTAATCGAAACCACGAAGGATGGTTTTGGATATGTAAAGCCTGAGAATTTCAAGATTGCTTTCGCCAATGATGTAAGCGATGCAGATATTGCGTTCATGCGGGACTCGCAGATTCCGATCAATATGTCGGTTTTCGGCACAAAGCTCACCAACGCTGCCTGGCGGACGAAGCCCAGCTGGGCGGTAATTGCGACCGAAGACAAAGCCTTCGACCAGAAGATGCTGATACATATGGCGGAGCGCATCGGCGCGAAGGTAACCAAAGTATCCGCGAGCCATGCGCTATTCATGACTCAGCCAAAGGCCATCGCTGACACGATTGACGGGGCAGCCAAGGCCGTCTCGAAGTAATCGTGAAATTCTGTCGGGCGGCTCAAGCCGCCCGCCTATCGCCGATGGTCGTCAGCGCCTGATGACTGAGTGGCGGTCACTATGCGGGAGATTGGCCACACGTCTGATGGCGGTCTGCTGCTGTCGTTTGAACTGGTCTCGCACTTACACCATTGATGATCACATGCCCAGTCTCAACTATATCTGTAATAGATCAGCGATAATTTGAAATACTCGGGATATCGACTGCAATAAATTTGGCGATGTAAAAACATTGAGGTTGTCGAAGGAATACTCGCGTGGAGGTTCGTCAGCAAATTGTCGTTGTCATTGGCATGACGGTGCAAGAACCGCTCGATTTCACCGCGCCAACTCAAGCGCCTGCCGATTGCCTGCAGTCCTCGAAGCGCCAGCCATCGGCAAGCGGCGACACCTCGGAATACAATTCAAGCTCTTCGGATGAGGCGGACGGCATCGATACGATGTCCAAGGGCGGTTCACAATTATCAACAATGTCTCTCATAGCGGCGGGAGTCCGATGCGACCAAACGTTCATGGCATTTTCCACCAACCGACAGGATCGGTCCAGTACATCATCTGGGATCCCGCCAGCCGTGCGTGCGCCATCATTGATCCCGTGCTCGACTTCGACAGACGCTCGGCGACATTCAGCGCCATCAGCGCTGACGAACTACTTCAGTTCGTCGGGAGGAATGAGCTGAAAGTTGAAGTAATCGTCGATACCCACCCGCATGCCGATCATATGTCGGCGGCGGCCTATCTTTCAGGCCGCACTGGCTCGCCGACGGCAATTGGCGAACGAGTGGCAATCGTTCAGCAGATGTGGCGGGAGCGATACGATCTGCCGGAACTGCCTGTCGATGGACGGCAATGGCACCGGTTACTTCGACATGGTGACACCATCACCATCGGCAGTGTCGAACTCGCGGTGGCTTATGCACCGGGGCACACACTCGCGTCGATCATTCTGTACAATGAAGACGTGGCGTTCGTAAACGATACCGTTTTCTTGCCGGACGTGGGGACAGCTCGCGCCGACTTTCCCGGAGGGTGCGCCGAAGAACTCTGGCAGACGATCAGCGCTATCGTGGCGCTTCCAAAACAGGTGCGATTGATGGTCGGGCATGACTATCCGCCGCAAGGTCGAACTGCTGCCTGGGAATGCTCAATCGACGAGCAGCGGGAAAATATCCACCTTGCGGGGCGCTCCGCCGTAGATTTCGTCGCATGGCGTAAGTCAAGAGACGCTACATTGCCGCTTCCCGACCTTATGCTGCTCGCACTGCAGGTCAACCTGAACGGCGGCCGGCCTCCGCTGAAAGCACGCGATGGGAGGCGGTTTTTGAAGGTGCCGGTTGATTGCACACATCTTTAAACGCTCACCGAGGCTGGCCTTTCGCGAAGTTCGGTGGCTCACTTACGAAGACATGGGTTGCCGACCTTCGCCGAGCTGCTCATTAGCGATGGAGGAGGACAGGATGTTTCGTGCGCCAGTATGCACTTCATCTCGGTGACAACGTCATGCCAGATCAAGCCAACTTTGTACTCAGGCAGTTTTTTCTGAAAGCGTCAGGCTATCGAGCACGTAGCGCATCATTAGGGACTTTGCTGTTGTCACGGGTAAGACCAAAACTACATCGGTTTTGTTGTAGTAGGACCGCCGCCGTCTGTATGTCCGGCACCTTGAGCGTTCGATTGCTCGGTGGTTGTATGAGGTCCAGACCGTCAAAGGCGTCCGTCACGTCGGCGTTATCCGTTGCGTTGATACGCAGTGACGTGACTTGCGCGAACTCGCTGTGGTCGAATTCATGACCCTTTCCCCCATGTGCCCCCTGCGGCATAGGCATATCGTGGGAATTCATAGCGGTGTCCGCCGAAAAACCCGGCAGGGGCATCATTCGCATTTCCAAGCACCATGTCGACGTCGCCATTTTCCAGTCTGACCAACGCATTTGCCAGGCCTTCACCGGACGCAAAGAGGTCCTGGGCGAAGCTTTCCGAAAGTAGGGCGTCAAGTTACCAACGAGCAGCAACGCCTGGTGGTCCGGCATCGCCAACCTGCCGCTTGCGCCCCAGGCGTTTTGGATTGCAGCCAATTGCCCGACCCCTGCTTGAAGCAGGGCAATCGGTGCGTTCAGGCTTTTCACGTCAGCCGGCCTGCCTATTGAGAAGCGGAACTTCGGAGATCGTCTTCAGAACCTGCGAAGCGATCTGGTAGGGGCAGCCCT
>NZ_VSZV01000245.1:5093-17214 GCF_008919455.1 Rhizobium sp. PEPV16 | reverse complement strand
ACCGACGGTGTGGCCGACGAAAGTCGAGGTGAAGATCAGCGACCCGCCGCCTTTTCCCATCGCCGCCGACTGGTGCTTGGCGCCGACGAAGGCGGCGGTGAGATTGGTCTCGATCGTCTCGCGCCAGCCCTCCAGCGACAGCCCGGCGACCGGCCCCATCTCACCGAGGATGCCGGCATTGTTGAAGGCGATGTCGAGCCTGCCGAAGCGCGAGACTGCCGTCTCGACGAGCCGTGCCTGCAGCGCCTCGTCCCTGACATCGCCTGATATGGCGACGGCCTGTCCGCCCTCCGCCTCGATTTCTGTGATGACGGCATCGAGCGCATCCTGCCGCCGGCCGGTGACCACAAGCTTAGCGCCTTGCCGCGCAAAGAGTTTCGCCGCCGCGCGACCGATGCCGGAGCTTGCGCCGGTGATGATTGCGATCTTGTCGTTGAGAAGTGTCATATCGGTCTCTCCTGGGTTGTTGCGAGATCTGAGATGCTCAAACATCAGGCGATGCAGCCACCCGTTTCCCGCGCAGGAAGAGAAAAACGCCTATGGCCGAACCGGCAGCTCGACGGTGCGTCCTCATCGACGCCTTGATTGCGGCGTCGGAAATATCGGAATTCATCTTATAAAACGGGGATTTGCGGAAACCTGCGTCCACGCCTACGTTGACGTGGACGCCATTGTGCACCGCATCATCGATTTATGTTTTGTGTGACATTCATCCGATTCCCTTCATGCATCTTCGCGACTAAAAGGAGCGCACAGGTAACGGGAATCTCTTCATGCCGCGGTCACGCAATACTGAGGGCGCCATCTATATGAGCTTGGCGATGGCCGGTTTTTCCGCAAGCGACGCTCTGTCCAAATCGGTGATCGCCTATATGAACGCCGGCGAGATCATGTTCCTCCGCGGCCTCTTCACCAGCCTGCTCGTCTATCTGATCGCCTGGAGAATGGGCGCGCTGCGTTCCTGGCGCATCGTGCTGGAGCCGATGATCATCTTCAGGATCATCTGCGAGGCGCTCGCCGCCGTCACCTATATCACCGCGCTCGGCATGATGCCGATCGCCAATGCCTCGGCGATCCTGCAATCGCTGCCGTTGGTCGTCACCTTCGGCGCTGCCCTCTTCTTCGGCGAGCCGGTCGGCTGGCGGCGTTGGTCGGCGATCCTCGTCGGCCTCGTCGGCGTGATGATCATCATCCGCCCCGGCCCTGAGGGATTCACCGCCGCCGCCCTCCTCTGCGTCGCCGCGGTGCTGACGACGGCCGGCCGCGATCTCGCCACCCGGAGCATCAGTCCCGAGATTCCCTCGCTGATGATAACCGTCATCACCGCCATATCAGCCTCCTTCTTCGGCGCGCTCCTCATCCCGGTGCTCGGCGGCTGGCAGCCGGTCAGCGCTAAAGCGCTTGGGCATCTCGTGCTCGCATCGGTGCTGGTGCTCGTCGGCTACCAGTCGGTCATCCTCGCCATGCGCACCGGCGAAATTTCTTTCGTCGCGCCGTTCCGTTATACCAGCCTGATCTTCTCCTCTCTGCTCGGCTTCCTCTTCTTCGCCGAAGTGCCTGACAGCTGGACGCTCGTCGGGGCTGCGATCGTCATCGCCTCCGGCCTCTATACATTCTATCGTGAGGCCAAGCGCCGTGTGTCGCCGATCGCGCAGGAATCCGCGCCGCGCGCGCCGGTCTGAGGAAGGATGATGGCTGAATTCTCGCTCGACAGATCTGATATAGCAGGCGTCGTATTGGCCGGTGGCCGCTCGCAACGCATGGGCCGCGACAAGGCAGGCGTGATGCTTGGCGCCGAGAGCCTGCTCCACCATGTGCTGACCCGCCTCTCGCAGCAGGCCCCGCTCGTCGCGGTCAATGCCGATGCCGCCGCCGAGGGCGTGCCTGTCGTTCCCGACCGTTTTCGCGGCAAGGCCGGGCCGATGGCCGGCATCCATGCCGCTATGGTCTATGCCGCCGGCCTGCCCTCGATCACCCATGTCGTCACCGTCTCGGTGGATTGCCCGTTCTTCCCGGCCGATCTCGTCGCCCGGCTGGCGGCGGCGATCGAGCACTCGTCGCAGATCGCCATTGCCGCCTCCGAGGGCCGCAGCCATCCCGTCTTCGGGCTCTGGCCAGTGACGCTGGCCGCCGATCTCGAAGCCTGGATCGCAACCGACGAGAAGCGCCGCGTACGCGACTTCCTGTTAAGGCATGACGTTACGGAAGTGGCGTTCCCGCTGCATCCGACCCGCGCCAGCCTGCTCGATCCCTTCTTCAACATCAACACGCCCGACGATCTCGTCGAGGCGGAACGCTGGCTGGAGGCCCTTCGCGGATGACCGCACCGAAAATCTTCGGCATCGCCGGCTGGAAGAACTCAGGCAAGACGGGGCTTGCCGTCCGACTGGTGACGGAGTTCACCCGCCGCGGCTATAGGATCTCGACGATCAAGCATGCCCATCATGATTTCGACATCGACAAGGTCGGGGCCGACAGCTACCGCCACCGCCAGGCCGGCGCCCACGAGGTCACCATCGTCTCCGGCACCCGCTACGCCATCATGCACGAGCTGCGCGGTGCGCCGGAACCTGAGTTCGAGGAGATCCTCGCCCGCCTCGCCCCCTGCGACCTCGTGCTGATCGAAGGTTACAAGCGCGAGCCGATCCCGAAGATTGAGGCCCGCCGCCTGGAAGCGGCCAATCGTGAACCGTTGGCGCCGAGCGATCCCCATATCTGCGCCATCGCCGCCGATCATGCCGTCACGGACACGGCCTTGCCGGTCTTCGATCTAGACGACACAGGCACCATCGCCGATTTCATCGCTGACATCGTCGGCCTTGAACAGCCGAGGCTTTGAACCACCTGCGTCGCCGCCGGATCTAAGAAGCGGAGCCGTTTCGCTTGCCATTGCTTTGGCGATTTCCTTGGCGAGCTGAGCCTGATCATAGGGCTTTGCCAATCTCGGAAGATCGATATCGGTCCCGGCAGGAAGATCGGCGTAACCTGTCGCCAGCACGATCGGCAATGCCGGATAAATATCCCGCGCGGCCTGGGCAAGCTGTGCGCCAGTCATACCGGGCATTGAATAGTCGGTGATGACAAGGTCGAAATGCTGACCGCTACTGATCAGTTCCAGCGCCTGCGAGCCGGAGTTTGCTTCGACGACCTCGTGGCCGAGATCTTCAAGCATGTCGACCGAACTCATGGCGATCAAGGCGTCGTCATCGACCAGGAGGATCTTCAGTTTGGATGCGGCTTGCTCAACAACCACCTCCGACTCGGCCGGCACCTCGGTTCGCCAGGCCGTCGCCGGAAGCCACAATTCCGCGGTCGTCCCCACCCCAAGCTCGCTTGTCAGACGAAGTGCGCCATTGAGCTGAACGGCAAGTCCATGGATCATCGACAAGCCTAGGCCCGTGCCCTTTCCGAGTTCCTTGGTCGAGAAAAACGGATCGACTGCCTTCTTCAGGGTCTCCGCGTCCATGCCGGTGCCGCAGTCGGCCACCGCCAAGACAAGATAAGGCCCTTCGCCGAGACCACCCTTATCGCCGGCAACATTTTCCTCGCGTAGCGAGATGGACAGCGCCCCTCCGTCCGGCATAGCATCGCGGGCATTGACTGCAAGGTTGAGCAGCGCCAATTCGAGCTGGTTCGCATCAACCAGGGCCGGCGGCAGGCTTGTCGGCAGATTGGTTTCGATGCCGATCGAGGATCCGACCGAGCGCCGCAGCAGATCTTTCATGCCGGAGACCAGCTCGGTCAGATCGACGGGCTTGACCTGCAGATCCTGCTGTCTGGCGAAAGCCAGCAGCCGCTGCGTCAAGGCCGCCCCTCGCTGCGCACCCTGAATCGCCCCGTCGACCAGACGCGTCGCCTTGGCATCTCCGGCAACGTGCTTGCCGAGCAATTCAAGATTTCCAAGAACGACCATCAGCAAATTGTTGAAATCGTGGGCGACGCCGCCGGTCAACTGGCCGATTGCCTCCATCTTCTGCGATTGGCGTAGCTGCTCCTCGGCTTTTTCACGCTGGGCGACTTCTTCCAGCAGCGTCTGGTGAGCGGCGTTGACCTCCCTCGTCCGTTCCCGCACACGCTCTTCGAGGTTTTCATTGAGGCGTCTCAGATTTTCCTCGATGGTCTTGCGGGCGGTGGTATCGGAACAGACCCCGACGAGTTTCCTGGCGGAACCATATCTGTCGGAATAAAGCTGCGCATGGACCTCCGTCCAATGGAGTGAACCATCCGGCCAGATTGTCCTGTGCTCGATCGAATAGTCGCGTCCGGTATCGATCGTCTCGCGCAGGCGTGCCAGCACAAGATCCCGGTCGTCGGGATGGATGCTTGCGATCAGATCGTCGCGTGTGACATCATCGTCCGGCTTTCGGCCGAAGACTGCCTTGCAGGTGGCCGAGGCAGACAGGGCCATCGAGGATAGCTCCAGCTCCCACGCCCCAAGACGACCGGCTGCAAGCGCCGTCTGCAACCGTCGCTCGCCCTCGCCCAAAGCCTCGAGCTGAGCTTGAGCCTCATATTGGCGCAGGCGCCCTTTTAACGCGGTCCGCGCAATACTGATGAAGGAGGTCGCATGGAACGGCCTTTCCAGGAAAGTGACGTTGCCCAGAACCTCGGAAAGCCTGGCAGCGGCCGGATTTCGTTCAGGCCCGCCGCCGCGCGTGGTGAGCACGATGAACGGTAGATCGGACCAGCTTGGCTGGGCGGAGACCCAGGCAGCAATCGGCTTCAAATCGCTCCAGCGAACGGCCTCTTCGGTCAGCACGCCAAGCGCGATCTCATCGTTCAGTAAAGAGGCAAAGACATTCAGGTCGGCAGCCGTAATCGATGATAGGCCGGCTTCGTCGATTAGCGATACCGCCACCTGGGCATCACGTCCGGCGGGAGTATAGATCAATGCTTTCGGTTTGCCGGAATTAGGAATTGCCGCGATCCCCGCCATCAGTCGACAGGAGCGGCTCTGCGCCGGTGACAAATTCGGGAACGCCGCGAAGCACACCTTGGAACCCGACCAGAGGATCCCCGAACGTCAGCCCGGAACTGTCGATACGATACTCTCGGATTGTATCCTCATGCAGCCCAGTTCTTTTCTTGATCACGGAGACCGCTCGCCGCACCCTTCCCGCAGCCTCGAAGTAGCGCAGCAGTATGACTGTGTCCGCGAGGTAGGTCACGTCGACAGGCGCCTTCATGTCGCCGACAAGCCCATGCTGTGCAACGGTAAGGAAGGTATTGGCGCCTTGCCTGTTCAAATATTGAAGCAACTCATGCATGTGAAGGATCAGCGAATTTTCATCGGGCATAGACGCTTGATAGCCGTTGATGCTATCGATGATGACAGTCTTGGCGTGCGACTTGTCCACGCATTCGCGCACGCGATGCGCGAATTCACCTGGTGAGAGTTCAGCCGCGTCGAGCTGTTCGATGTGAATTAGACCGCTGCTCCTGAGCGTCTCGAGATCGATTCCGAGCGCCTTGAGCCGCGTAAAAAGCAGGCCAAGCTCTTCGTCGAAGATGAAGGCCGCCGCTCTCTCGCCACGCGCAACCGCCGCGACCAGGAATTGAAACGAGAATGTACTCTTGCCGGTACCGGATGGACCGAGGATAAGCGTACTGGAACCTCTCTCCACCCCCCCGCCCAATAGGAGGTCCAGTTCCGGAATATTTGAGGATAACTCGTCGCGGACGTAACTCGACCGATGTTCGGCGGCGACGAGACGTGGAAAAACAACGACGCCGCCGGTTTGAATGGTGAAATCGTGGAAACCGCCCCGGAAGGCTTGCCCACGGTACTTTGTGATCCTGAGCCGCCGGCGCTCAGCGCCGTAGCTCGGCGCCATCTCCTCGAGATGGATGACCCCGTGCACGACGCTATGCACCGTTTTATCAAGCACGTCGGACGTCAGATCATCGAGCAAAAGGACTGTCGCCCCCTGCCGGGCAAAATAGTGTTTGAGCGCAAGGATCTGGCGGCGGTAGCGCAGCGAGCTTTGAGCTAGAAGCCTTATCTCCGACAGGCTGTCGAGAACCACGCGACTTGGCTTAATCCGCTCGAAAGCGGCAAAGATCTCCTTTGTCGTCTCTCCGAGTTCCAGGTCTGATGAATAGAGCAGGCTCTGCTGCTGGTCGGCATCCAGCAGGCTTTCCGGAGGCACGACCTCGAAGACCTCGATATTGCCGTCGATCACCATGCCGTGCGATGCGGCACCGGCACGGAGTTCACTCTCGGTTTCCGAAAGGGTGATGTAGAGCCCCTGCTCGCCGAGCCGCGCACCTTCGATCAGGAACTGCAGGGCAATCGTTGTCTTGCCCGCCCCCGGATTTCCCTCCAGGAGAAACACGTGCCCTGGCGAAAGGCCCCCTGCCAGAATTGTGTCCAAACCGGACACTCCGGTCCGCGCTTTCATGGCAGGCACAGCAGTATTCATTCATTGTTTCCTTTAGTTTATACTGTGAATTAGTGGCGGTCGAAGGAATGTCAAATGGTCAAGCGCGTATGGTCCCAATGTGCTGATCCGAGGCTGGGGTCGGCGATTTAACTCCGATGGCGAAGCGCATCGACGACGAGGGCGAATGCCGGCGACGTATGCCGGCGGCTCGGGTAGTAGAGATGGTAGCCGGAAAATGGTGGGCACCAATCTTCGAGGACTCGCACCAGCCGCCCGTTGGCAAGATGTGCCTCGACCAAGTCCTCCGGCATGTAGGCGAGACCCATGCCCGCCAACACTGCGTTCAGCCGGAGCGCGATATTGTTGAAGACCAACTGTCCTTCGACGCGAACCCTGAGCTCGTGCCCGTTCTTTTCGAACTCCCATGCATAAACGCTGCCATAAGTCGGCAGGCGCAGATTGATGCAACTGTGGTCGGTTAGATCCTGCGGCGTTAGCGGCGTCGGCTTGCTGCCGAAATAGGTGGGAGCGCCGACCACGGCCATGCGCATGTCGGGGCCGATGCGCACCGCGATCATGTCTTTCGCCACCTGTTCTCCAAGCCGCACCCCCGCATCGTAACGCTCGGCGACGATGTCAGTCAGACCGTAGTCGACGATGATCTCGACATTGACATCAGGATAATGGGGCAAGAGCTGTTCCAAGGCGGGCCAGAGGACGACATCGGCCGCATGCTCGCCGGCATTGATGCGGACAGTGCCTGCCGGCTTCTCCCGGAATGCGCTTAAGGCAGCCAGTTCGCTCTCGATCTCGTCGAGCCGCGGCCCGATGGAGACGAGCAGACGTTCGCCGGCCTCCGTCGGCGAGACGCTGCGCGTCGTGCGTGTCAGCAATCGCAGTCCAAGCCGCTCCTCGAGCCCTCGGATGGTGTGGCTCAGCGCCGATTGTGAGACACCGAGCTTGCCCGCCGCTTTGGTGAAGCTTTGAGCGCGCGCGACGGCGAGGAAGGCGATGAGGTCATTGACGACGGGGCGCGGCATTTATGAAACTTTCTCATGGGTTCTTGCCGTTTATACCAACTAATCGCGGCCAAGCGCACGCGCTAAATATCCTGTCATCTCAGGCGGACCTGTCCTGCCCAGGCGGACGCGTCCGGCTGGACTGACCGGGCCACCCCGACATTGGAAGGAAGATAAAAATGGAGATCAAGCGAAGTGGTTCGCAGCCTTCGGCCAAAGGACCGGCCGATTGGTTTACCGGCAGGGTGCGTGTCGACCCGCTGTTTGCCGCTACCAACCCCGAACGAGCGGCTGGCGCCAGCGTTACCTTCGAGCCCGGAGCCCGCACCGCCTGGCACACCCATCCGCTCGGCCAGACGCTGATCGTCACATCGGGTTGCGGTCGCGTGCAGCGCGAAGGCGGTCCCGTCGAGAAAATCCGCGCCGGCGACGTCGTCTCGTTCGCTCCGGCTGAACGCCATTGGCACGGCGCATCGCCGACGACGGCAATGACCCATATCGCCATCCAGGAACAGCTCGATGGCAAGGTAGTCGACTGGATGGAGCATGTCACCGACACGCAATACCAAGGTTAGAAAAGGAAACGTCTATGCAGAAGCGTGAACTTGGAAAGAGTGGACTTCAAGTCTCAGCCATCGGTCTCGGCTGCATGGGGCTGAGCTATGCTATGGACCGGCGACGGACATTTCGGAGGCCATCGCGCTGATCCGGCGGGCATTTGAACGCGGCGTGACCTTCTTCGACACGGCCGAGGCCTACGACCCCTATAAGAACGAAGAGCTTCTGGGAGAGGCCCTCGCCCCCTTCCGCGAAGAGGTGGTGATCGCCACGAAATTCGGTTTCAACTTCGATGCCAATGGCGGCCAGAGCGGCATGAACAGCCGGCCGGAACAGATCCGCGCGGTGGCCGACCAGGCGCTGAAGCGTTTGAAGACCGATGTCATCGATCTCTTCTACCAGCATCGTGTCGACCCCGATGTTCCGATCGAGGATGTCGCCGGCACGGTCAAGGCGCTGATCGCGGAAGGCAAAGTCAGGCACTTCGGCCTCTCGGAGGCGGGCGCCCAGACAATCCGCCGCGCCCATACCGTCCAGCCGGTGGCGGCACTCCAGAGCGAATATTCGCCGTGGTGGCGCGAACCCGAACAGGAAATCCTGCCGACGCTCGAAGAACTCGGCATCGGTTTCGTGCCCTTCAGCCCGCTTGGCAAGGGCTTCCTCACCGGCGCGATCAGCGAAACCACCACCTTCGACAGCAAGGATTTCCGCAACGTCGTGCCGCGCTTTTCTCAGGAGGCGCGAAAGGCCAACCAGGTGCTCGTCGATCTCCTCGCGGAGATTGCCGCGCGCAAGAAGGCCACCTCGGCCCAGATGGCTCTGGCATGGCTGCTGGCGCAGAAGCCCTGGATCGTGCCGATCCCCGGCACCACCAAGCTGCATCGCCTCGAGGAGAACATCCAGGCCGCTGAGGTGGAACTGACGGCCGAGGATCTTGCCAGCATCGAAAGCGCGCTCGGCACGATCAAGGTAGAGGGTGATCGTTACCCCCGCCCATCTGCAGGCAAGGGTCAATCGCTGAGAAGCGGCCAAACGGGTAGCGACGTCTCATTCGAACACCAGAAGAAATGCAGCCGCAGTCGTTTGCGGCCGCTTCTTCATCAATCGCATCATTTCCTTGGCGCCGGCGCGTTCTCGTGAAAAGCCGGTATCGCCTCGAGCTTTGCGACGATCTCCGCGATATTAGGCCATTGCGTGAGATCGAACCCCAAGCGTCTCGCGCTGATCGCCTGCGGGAAGAGGAAGATATCGGCAATATTCGGGCGGTCTCCGACAACGAAAGCTCCTTGCCTGCGGCCGGCGATCATCGTCTCGACCGCACCCATGCCCTCACCGATCCAGTGACTGCTCCAGGCGGCGATGGCATCGGCGTCGGCTTGGAAGGCTGTTTTGAGATGCAGGCCGATCCGCGGCGGCAACAGCGCGTGGATCTCGGCTGCGATCGCAAGCGCGATCGACCGCGCCTGCGCCCGGCCTTCCGCGGTGTCAGGCAATAGCGGCGGTTCAGGCTTTATCTCATCGAGATATTCGACGATCGCCAGCGACTGGGTAATGAGGACGCCGCTGTCCGTCAGCAAGGCGGGCACGAGTCCCTGCGGATTGACACTGCGATATCCGGCCTGCCGGCTCTCGGAATCTTCGCCGAGGATGGTGACCGGCAGCGCTTCGGCCGTCAGGCCTTTCAAGGCGAGCGCGATGCGGACTCGAGATGTCGCCGAGGAAATTTCGTTTTGATAGAGTTTCACAGTCTTCTCCCTGGTGAGTCTAAAAGAGCAGCTGGAGCGGCGGTTGCTCCCGTGAGGATAAAGCTGCGGATGCCGCCGTCACGAGGCCGGCAAGTGGCGACGGCTCCTGTGAGCTTACATCGTAGATGCAGGGCGCTGCAAAAATCGCCGCACCCAGAAAGCAGATGATCATCAGTCTCATTGGTTCCTCCATCGACGAGGCCCGATCGGCCTCGTCATGTTTCCTTTTGGCGATCGATCCCATCTGTCAGGCAATGCTCAATTCGACATTGATATTGCCACGGGTTGCTTTCGAATAGGGGCAGGTGCGGTGCGCTTCATCCACAAGCGCCCTTGCCAGATCCGCTTCGATACCTGGCAGGCTGACCTTGAGGCGAGCCTGCAGGAAATAGTCGCCGTCGGTCGCCCCGAGATCGACCTCGGTGTCGACGGCAAGATTTGCGGGAAGCCTGATCTTCTGTTTAGCCGCAGCAATGCCGATCGCGCCGATGAAGCAGGCAGACCAGCCGGCGGCGAAAAGCTGTTCGGGATTGGTGCCGGCACGGTTGCTGCCTGGAGGCGAAAGCTTGATGTCCAATTCGCCGTCGTCGCTTTGCGAAGCGCCGTCGCGCCCGCCTGTCGTGTGGGTCTTGCCGGTATAGAGAACCTTGTCGATCTTTATCATGGAACACTCCTTTGTTGCGTCGCTAAAGGCGACTGGGTCGCTCAGCGCGACTGGTCGCGGTGCGCGACCGGGTTGACGGAGTGTGGTTTGACCGATGGATATATCCGCCATGTTTCCAAAAATGCCCGAAATGTCACAAAGCGTAGCAGCAGATATCGAGGACATGTTCGCATACAAAACGTCTCGAAATTTTGCAGCGCCCCTGATGTCAACGGATAGTGATTTCCGCGGCAAGCCCACCGCCGGCGCGATTGTAGAGCCGGAGCGACCCACCGATCTTGGCCGTCAGCTGCTGGGCGATCGCAAGACCGAGACCGGTGCCGCCGGTTTCCCGGTTGCGGGATTGCTCCAGCCGGAAGAAAGGCTGCATGGCAGCCTCGAGCATATCGTCGGGAATTCCAGGCCCGCGGTCCATGACAGTGATGATGATATCGTTTTCTGGGCTGCGCTCGACGCTGATCTCGGCGGCGCCGGCAAACTTCAGTGCATTGTCGATGAAGTTCGACAGGATGCGGCGAAGGGCATGCGGCTTGGTGAAAGCGGCACCCTGAACCAGGCCGATGACGGTGACTGCCTTTCCGATGTCCTGGTAGTCGTAGGCTATGCTGTCGATGAACGAGGCGAGATCGATGCGGGCGCTCTTCTCGCCATTGCCATGCGCACTGCGTGCATAGGCAATGCCGTCCTGAACGAGACGCTGGATCTCGCCGAGATCATGCACCAGCTTGTCTTTCTCAGGCGAATCCTCCGCCATATCGGCGCGCAGCCGCATACGGGTGATCGGCGTCTGCAGGTCATGCGAGATTGCCGCCAATATCTGGACGCGCTCCTCGAGATAATGGGCGATCCTCTCCCGCATCGCGTTGAACGCCCTTGCCGCATGCGCGACCTCGCTCGGCCCGGCCTCGCTCAAAGCCGGACCGTCCTTGTTCGGATCGAGAGCATCGGCGGCGGCGGCAAGCTCGCCAAGCGGCCGGATCGCCTGGCGAACCGCAAACCAGGTGCAGAGGATGAGCAGCGCCATCTGGACGATGAAGACATAGGGCAGCCATGCGGCAATCGGCATGACGCCCTTCGGCGTGACGTCGATCGTCAAGGGGCTTCCGTCGCTCAGCGTCAGATGCGCCTGCAATCGGTTCACATCGCCAGGAATCCGTTCGATACGGATTGGAAAGCGGTGCCCGATGGCCTCCTCGATCTTTCCTGAGATTTCCGCCCCTTTGCTTGACGTGTCAGGCACGCCGGGAAGGCCGGGCCCGAGCACGAAACGATAATTGCCGCGGCTCAGCCGGTCGAGCAGATCGCCGCGTTCGCCCGGCGGAAGCCGATCAAGAACCGCAATCGATGTTGCCACGTCGTTTTCCAGCGTGCCGAGCATCACCGCCTTGGCCGACATGTACCGCTCCATATAGAGCACACTGAACGACAACCCGTAGGCCAAGGCCAATCCGATCAGCAGGATGAGAAATATCCGCGACCGCAACGTGCTTGGCCACGTCAGGCCCGAACGCCAGTGGATTGCCGCCTTCATTGGCGCGGCTCCGATATTTCGACCGGAACCGAAAACACATAGCCTTCGCTGCGCACCGTCTTGATATAGGTCGGTTCGCGCGCATCGTCGCCCAGCCTCTGACGCAGGCGGCTGACCAGGAGATCGATCGAGCGATCGAAGAGATCGGCGTCGCGGCCCTGCGTCAGGCTCAGAAGCTGGTCGCGATTGAGCACACGCTGCGGATGGTCGATGAAGACGCG
>NZ_VSZV01000245.1:0-4988 GCF_008919455.1 Rhizobium sp. PEPV16 | reverse complement strand
GCGCCGCAGCACCGCCTTGATGCGGGCGAGAAGCTCACGCGCAGCAAAGGGCTTGGGAAGATAGTCGTCGGCGCCCATCTCCAGCCCGAGTATCCTGTCCATCTCGTCGGTGCGGGCCGTCAGCATCAGGATCGGAATCGCCTTGTGCCGGCCGGCGCGCAGTTCGCGGCACAGCACCAGCCCGTCATCGCCGGGCATCATCAGATCGAGCACGATCAAGTCGACCGCATTGGCTTCGACAAAACTGCGCATCTGCCGTCCGTCGGCAGCAACGCTCGTGCGCAGACCATTCTTCTGCAGATAGCCCGATACCAGCTCGCGGATTTCGCGATCGTCATCGACGATCAGGATGTGATCGACATGATCCATATTTCCCTGTTCCTTATCGATAGAATCGGCCGCGTCTGTCGCTTCGTTGCTGACCGAAGCGACAGACGCGAGCTACGCACATTCCGCCGGCCGGAGCAACGAGGCTCTGCAACCGGCATCGTCGACCTAGAAGCGATCGACGTCTATGACCGCCTGCGCAAAAGCCTGCGGCGCTTCCTGAGGCAGGTTGTGGCCAATGCCGCCGCCGATCGTGCGATGCTCGTATTTGCCGGAGAATTTTCCGGCGTAAGCGGAAGGCTCCGGATGCGGCGCACCGTTTGCATCACCTTCCATGGTGATGGTCGGCACCGAAATGATGGGCGTTGTGGCAAGCGTCGTCTCGTAGGCATCATACTTGGCCTCGCCTTCGGCAAGCCCGAGGCGCCAGCGGTAATTGTGAATGACGATCGCGGCGTGGTCAGGATTGGCGAAGGCGGCGGCCGATCTGTCGAATGTCGCATCGTCGAAGTTCCACTTCGGCGAAGCAGTCTGCCAGATGAGCTTTGCGAAATCGTGCGTGTTGCTCTCGTATCCCTGACGACCGCGTTCGGTGGCGAAATAGAACTGGTACCACCAGGCAAGTTCGGCTTTCGGCGGAAGCGGCTTCTTGTTGGCCTCCTGGCTGCCGATCAGGTAGCCGCTTACAGATACCATCGCCTTGCAGCGCTCGGGCCAGAGCGCCGCCATAATATTGGCGGTCCGCCCACCCCAGTCGTATCCAGCAATGACAGCCTTCTCGATATCCAGCGCATCGAGCAGCGCGATCATGTCGGCGGCGAGCGCTGACGGCTGGCCGTTACGCGGCGTCTGATCGTCCAGGAAGCGCGTCGTCCCGTAACCGCGCAGATAAGGCACGATCACCCTGTAGCCTGCCGCGGCAAGCAGCGGCGCGACATCGACGAAACTATAGATGTCATAGGGCCAGCCATGCAGCAGCAATACGACCGGGGCATCCGCCTTTCCCGCCTCGGCATAACCGATGTCGAGCACGCCTGCCTTGACCTGTTTCAGCGCTTCGAAGGACGTGTTGGTTCCAGGCTTTATAGCTGGCACCGATGCGGCCGTCGCAGACGACTGGGCGGCGGCCATGCCGGCCACGCCGAACTCGACGACCGCAAGGGCGACTGCCGTCATGCCGAAGAAACGGCGGCGGTGATGGTTGATTTGCTCTGACATCGGTCTCTCCTGTCGAATGGATCACAGTGCGGATATGACGCGGCGCTTGTATCGACCATATGTCGCAAGTCCTCGGTTTTTGAATACGGATGTAGCTTCCGGCCATCGGGATACATTCTGATACAATCGCGCCGACCGAGCAAAGCATCCACCGGCAGCAGCCATTTCGCGGCGGTCCACCGCCGGGACGGTAGTTTGTATCGCTTTGTATCGTCCGCGCCTCATCGCAATGGTTCGGTACATTTCCCAGCCAAACCCGACACATCCGGGATACGTCCGCCCGGCCATATCCCCGGCGTTGCTGGTTCGGGCCCCATCGCCGTCCAGAGCCCGATCAATCGGTTTCAAAGGAAACGATGATGACACTTCTGATCATTGCCTATCTCGGAGGCGCGCTGACGATCCTCAGCCCGTGCATCCTGCCCATCCTCCCCTTCGTCTTCGCGCGTGCCGGACAGCCCTTCGTCAGAAGCACGCTGCCTATGCTGGCGGGCATGGCCGCCACCTTCGCGCTGGTCGCCACACTGGCCGCAGTCGGCGGCAGCTGGGCCATTCGGGCCAATGAATATGGCCGCCTTGCCGCCATCGTTCTGCTTGCTCTCTTCGGCGCAAGCCTGCTTTCACCGCGTTTCGCAAGCACGCTTGCCCGCCCGGTCGTCGACCTTGGCAACAATCTTATCAACGCCACCGGCAGCGGACGCGGCGCCACGGCTGTGAAAAGCTCGCTTCTTCTCGGCGTCGCCACCGGACTGCTCTGGGCGCCCTGCGCCGGTCCGATTCTCGGCCTTGTGCTGACCGGAGCCGCATTACAGGGCGCTAATCTGCAGACGACCTTCCTGCTGATCGCTTATGCCGCTGGTGCTGCAAGTTCGCTTGCGGTCGCCCTGCTTGTCGGCGGCCGGATATTCACCGCCATGAAGCGTTCGCTCGGCGTTGGCGACAGGATTCGTCAGGGGCTCGGCGCTGCCGTGTTGGCGGGTGTCGCCGTCATCGCGCTCGGCCTCGACACCAGCCTGCTCGCCCGGCTCTCCTATGCCAGCACCGCATCGCTGGAACAGGCCGTGCTCGACAGGCTGCATGCAAAGCCGCTCAGTGGCGCATCTTCCGAGCTGGCGAGCAACGAAGTGATGATCGCCGCAGCCGATGCGAAGAACCCCTTCCGTAGCGACTTGCCCGTCGAAGGCCCCGCCCCTTCGCTCGACGGCGCGGTCGAATGGCTGAACTCTGAGCCTCTCACCACGGAACAGCTGCGCGGCAAGATCGTGCTCGTCGATTTCTGGACCTATTCCTGCATCAACTGCATTCGTACCATCCCCTATGTCAGAGCATGGGCCGAAAAATATGCGGCCCAGGGTCTCGTGGTGATCGGCGTCCATGCCCCGGAATTTGCCTTCGAGAAGAAGATCGACAACGTCAAGAAGGCAATTGGCGACTTCCAGATCGGCTATCCCGTTGCGATCGACAATGACTACGGCATCTGGCGCGCCTTCGAAAACAGCTACTGGCCTGCCGCTTATCTGATCGATGCCAAGGGCCAGATCCGCTACCACCATTTCGGCGAAGGCAATTATAACAGGACCGAAAAGGCCATTCAGGACCTTCTGCGCGAAGCCGGCAGCCAAACGACGGCAAGTGCGCCGGTCGTGCCGGATGCCAAGGGCGTGGAAGCAGGTCCTGATCTCGGCAATATCCGCTCCGGCGAAACCTATCTCGGCTACGAACAGGCGGCGAACTTCGCCTCTCCCGAAGGGCTGCAGGCCGACACGGCGAAAAGCTATTCGATCGCCGAACCCGGCCTCAATGGCTGGGGCCTGTCTGGAATCTGGACCGTCGGCCGGGATCAGGCGACGCTTGATCAGCCGGGCGGCGGCATCACCTACCGCTTCAGCGCCCGCGATCTGCATCTCGTTCTTGGGCCTGGCGCCGGCGACAAGCCGATCCGCTTCCAGGTGAAGATCGACGGCAAGGCGCCAGGGCCCGATCACGGGTCAGACGTCGATGCCGATGGCAATGGCACGGTGACCACGACGAGGCTTTATCAACTCGTCCGCCAGTCCGGCACGGTCGCCGCCCGCAACTTCGAGATCCGCTTCCTCGATCCCGGCGTGCAGGCTTACGCCTTCACATTTGGCTGAACCTGAACGCAGCAATCGCGATCATCAACAACGACCAAAGGAGTGATAGTCATGAACAAACGTCTTCTTTTCACTGCAGCACTTGCATTTGCCACCACCGCCATCGCGTTCGCAGCAGAGGCTGCCACGGTCAAGAACATCGTGATCGTCCATGGCGCGCTGGCCGACGGCTCGGGATGGCGCAAGGCGACGGACATTCTCGAGAAGCGCGGCTTCAACGTCACCATCGTCCAGCAGCCCACCACCTCGCTCGACGACGATGGGGCGGCGACCAAGCGCGTTCTCGACCTTCAGGACGGACCGGTCCTGCTCGTCGGCCATAGCTACGGCGGCATGGTCATCACCGAAGCTGGCAACGACCCCGCCGTCGCGGGCCTGGTCTATGTCGCGGCGTTCCAACAAGACAAGGGCGAAAGTCTGCTCAGCCTCGCCAGCTCGAAGCACGCCGGCAGCATGGATATAAAGGAAACGAAGGACGGCAAATATCTCTATCTCGATCCGGGCGCCTTCGCCGCAGCTTTCGCAGCCGACCTTCCGCAAGCCGAAGCCGATTTCATGGCAAAGTCACAGGTCTTCGCCGCAAAGCAGGCATTCTCCGCCAAGATCACTCAGGCTGCATGGCGGACGAAGAAAAGCTGGTCGATCGTCGCCACCGAGGATCGCTCCATCAACCCCGAGCTGGAACGTGACATGGCAAAACGTGCCGGAAGCGACGTGACTGAAATAAAGGCAAGCCACGCCGTCTTCGCATCCCAACCGGAAAAGGTCGCCGATGTGATCGAAACGGCAGCAAGGAAAGCCGGCGAGTAGCACGCGCAGCCAGGAATGTCTTAAGCAGTCGCAAGGATGAAGCCCCTGGTCGGAGGGCCACCCGACCGGAGGCGTAACGAAGTCGCCCCTGCCGGTCGAAATGTCGATCTCGTGGTCCCCTGCTTCCCGCAGTCGAAGTCGGGCACCCACTTATGCGACATTGTGACCATTCCATCAAAAAATGGAAGATCAGTCACAAATTCTCATTTCAAATCGCGGGGTTTCCCTATAAAATTGAGGCGATATGCCGTGTCGCGCGCAACCGGCTGGTGCAGAAGCTGTATCTCGGCGCAAATGCCGGATCGTAGGTCGAGGGAAAAACTAGATGGGAATGGCAGTCCCTTGTTAAATTTTCATCAGAACACTATTGCAGTGTAAACGATAAGGGAGACATGCGATATGGATAGTCGCAGGGGCCGGCGCATCGCAGTCTTATCCGAGGCCCTTTCACAACATCGCATTCTACACATCAAGAATGCTGCCGAGATCCTGGGCGTC
>NZ_VSZV01000347.1:84738-92931 GCF_008919455.1 Rhizobium sp. PEPV16 | reverse complement strand
CACGCCGCAGCGGCCGCCGCCGGTATCGCATTCGACCAGCACGTTCAGCGGCTTGTGGCCGGAGAAATGTGCTGCCAGCCCGTCGACCGTCACTTCGCTGTCGGCGACGACCTTGAGGGCTGAAATTCTCTCGTTCAACTTGGCCAGCCGCTCGAGCTTTTGCGGTCCCAG
Organism: Rhizobium sp. PEPV16; assembly: GCF_008919455.1. Lineage (NCBI taxonomy): Bacteria > Pseudomonadati > Pseudomonadota > Alphaproteobacteria > Hyphomicrobiales > Rhizobiaceae > Rhizobium > Rhizobium sp. PEPV16. Next base: position 92,760 of record NZ_VSZV01000347.1, on the reverse strand, counting down.
GATGTTGAAGGTGATGAGGATGTCCTCGAAGCCGGCTTCGGCAAAGACTTCGGCTTCCGTCACCTTCTGGCAATTGATGCCCTTGGCGCCGGCGGCAACCTGCGCGACGGCGAGAGCCGGGATCTTATGCGTCTTGATATGCGGGCGGAAGTTCAGCCCGTGCTGATCCATATAGGATTGAACGCGGTCTATGTTTGCCGCCAGCCTGTCTTCGTCGATCACAGGACGCGGCGTCGAGAGATCGGCGATCTTGTCACCTGCCTTGGCGATGACGGCAAACCTGTTGTCATGCATCTAGGCGGCTCCGCGTTCTGGTCCGTGTGGATCGGCGATGATCGGCCATATGGTCTTCGGTGCCCGCCGGTATGGCGTCGTCGCCGGATTATTGGGATAGGGCGTTCCTGCTGAGCAGTAAAGGATCTCGGCCGCGATCTTCGAGAAGGACGCGAAGAAGTGGTTGGTGGATTTTATCACCAGGATCTTCTGCCTGGCGGGATCGATGCCCATCGCCGAAAAAAGGCTCGGATCGAAGCTTTGAGCGCGCGTCGAATTGAGGATGATGTCGAGGCCGTTGAGGACGATATGTACGGCATCGCCGAAAGGTGCGAGGCTCTCGCCGAACTTCATCTCGGCATTCTTCACCAGCTTGACAATCTTGACGGTGCCGTCGACGGGATTGCCGGTGCCGGGCGCCGACTTGGCGCCGAAGCGCAGCGGAATTTCCGCCCCCTCGCCCGCCGCAAAACAAATCTGGACGGCCACCGGATCCCAGATGGTACCGATCGCAGCACTCGTGACGCCGCGGGCGATCAGCTCTCCGAGGATAACAGTCGCATCTCCTGCGGTGCCGCCACCGGGATTATCCCAGACATCGGCGATGACAACCGGCCATGCGTTAGTGGCAAGCGCGCGCGTGACGGCTTCCTTCTCATCGATCTGCGGAACCATGAAGGTACCGCGCTTCGAAAACAGCTCGAGGCCGAGTTCATGCGCCAAAGCCGCGCCCTTCTCCGGCTTGTTGTCAGTTACCACCAGCAGCTTCGTTCCCATTTCGGGAACGTCGCCCACCATGAAGCCGTGGATCACCGAGATCGACAGGACATCCGGATCATCCTTCTCGATCTGCATGATCTTGTCGACGAAGGAACGCATGGGCTCGCGCGATGTCGGGAAGACGTCGATCATCTTGCAGTCGAACACCGACATTTCAGGCTTGATCCGCCCTTCGAGCGTTTCGACCGCAATGTGCCAGAGATCCTCGGCTCGGTCGACGAAGTCCGTATGCGGAAACTCCTTGAAATAGACGGCGAAATCGAGAGCGGCGACACGTTTTGCCGTGAGATGGCTGTGCGGATCGAGTTCGGCGCAGATGAGGACATCGGGCCCGACGATCTCGCGGATGCGCGACAGCAGATCGCCTTCGGTATCCTCGTATCCGGCGGCCACCATGGCGCCGTGCAGGCCTATGACAACGGCGTCGACCGGCATTGCCGCGCGGAGTTGCCCGAGGATTTCGTCACGCAATTCCTCGTAGGTCGCCCGGTTGACGAGGCCTGCGGGGTCGGCCCAGGTGGCGGTTCCCTCAATCAGTTCCCAACCCTTTTCTCGGGTGACGTGCCTTCCGACGGTGATCGGCGCAGTGCACAGCGTCGGCGTTTCGGGATGTTGACCGGGGGGCGCATAAAGCGAGGCTTCGAATGCGCGGCGATCCACGCAGATCGGGGAAAAGGTGTTGGTCTCGGTCGCCAGTGCCGCCGTGAAAATGCGCAAGTAAGTCGCTTTCGTGTTGTCGGCTCTGCTCTACCCCATCGGGTTCGGCAGGTAGCCGGTGAAACCTGAGATTTTCCAGCGTCCTTGGTGAAGCCTGCAATAATAGAGCGTCTGCCATTGCAGGACGTCCCGGGTATCGTCGCTCTTGGTAATGCCGCCGTCGAATTTCTTGCGAACGAGGGCCATTTCGCCCTCGATTTCGATATCCTCAAGCGTCGTCGTGGTGAAGATCGCCGTGCGCGCATCTTCTGCGAAACTCTGCTCGGCGAAATCCTTTGCCTGCCTCAGCCATTCCTGGCGATAGGCCGACAGCGTCGGAAATGCCAGACGCCACCTGTCGGGGCTGACCTGCTTCTGGGCATCGATACCGATGAAGCCCTCTTCGACGAAGTCATGCTCCACCATCGACCAATCGGCCGCCAGAAAGGCATCGATATCGCGCGGAACGAGCATTTCCCAGATTGCATGCCGGGCGCTGTCTGACGGGAAAGGATTCTGGAAAGGATCGCGCATATCGGCCCCGGATTGAAATTCTTTTCATAAATGGTGTTTTTCACTGGTCAAATTCTGCTTTCTATGGTCACTTGTCAACTTATCAAGAAAATAATTTGCAAGGACTCCAGCATGCCCATCAAGCGCTATGGCACTGTTCAAACCGGCGCCGGCGGCAAGGCGCTGCCTTTCGCGCGTGCGGTCGAAGCAGACGGATGGCTGTATGTTTCCGGCCAGGTTGCGATGGAAAATGGCGAAATCATCGACGGCAATATCATTGCCCAGACCCACAAGACGATTGCCAATGTCCTTTCGATCCTCGATGAGGCCGGATACGGCGTCGAGGACGTCGTGCGCGTCGGCGTCTGGCTCGATGATCCACGCGATTTCTGGACTTTCAACAAAATCTATGAGGAATATTTCGGCGAACATCCGCCGGCCCGCGCCTGTGTGCAATCGTCGATGATGGTTGATTGCAAGGTTGAGATCGACTGCGTGGCCTATAAGAAGAAGGATAGATAGAAAACTATCGGGGGGGGACGGGCTTGGATATCTTTTCAACGCTGCAGGAAGACAAGAGCAGGCTCTCTCCCTCCGAGAGCCGCATCGCGGAGATTATCGTCAACGACTTCGAGTTTGCCGTGAATGCCTCGATCATCGAGCTGGCGGAACGGGCCGAGGTATCGCCGCCGACCGTCACGCGCTTTTGCCGGCGGCTCGGTTGCGAGAGCTTTTCCGACTTCAAGGTGCAGCTTGCCCGCACCGCCCATATCGGTGTTCGTTACCTGAAACCGGAATCGAAAAGCACCGATCCGGCCGATGTCGCCCAGGATATCATCGCCAAGGCCCAGAACGCGCTCTTTCTCCTGCACCGGTCGCTCGATCTTGCCGCGATCGAAGCCGCCGTCTCTCATATCGCCAAGGCCGATATGATCTATGCGTTCGGGTCGGGCGGCAATTCGTCGATGATTGCCGACGAGCTCCAGAACCGGCTCTTCCGTCTCGGGCTTCGCATCACCGCAAGTTCCGACCACAGCATGCAGCTGATGATGGCTGCCGCGGCAAGGCCGGGCGATGTATTGATCGGCTCATCCTTCTCAGGGCGCAATATGGAGCTGGTGCGCGCCTTCGAGCTTGCCCGCCAGACCAAGGTGAAGACGATCGCGCTCACCCAGACGGCCAGCCCGGTTGCCAAGGCCGCCGAAATCGTCGTGCCGATCGATCTTCCCGAGGGCCACAATATCTATCGCCCAACCTCGACGCGCATCGCCTACATCGCGACGATCGATATTTTGTCGAGCCTGGTCGCCTATGCCGTTCAGCCAAAGGCGACGACCACGCTTCGGCGTATCAAGCAGCAGCTGGTCATTCACCGTGACGGCGACGACCGGCAATTGCTTGGAGATTGAGGTTCATGAACGGGAGCTACGGAAAATGACGTTGTCAATAGCCATCGTTACCGGCGCTGCAGGCGATATCGGCGCGGCGATCGCCGCACGGCTCGCCGATGACCACGACGTCGTGTTGCTCGCCGATATCGATGCGGAGGCCGCGGCTGCCGTGGCATTGAAGCTCGGGCCGGACAATCGCTTCGTCGCCATCCAATGCGATGTCACCAGCGAGGCGAGCATTGCCGAATTGGCAAGACGGGCCGCCGACGTGGGTGTGGTTCGAACCCTGGTCAACAATGCCGGTGCCGCCCGCGCGACCAGCCTGCATGAGACGACGCCCGAGATCTGGCGGGCTGACAATGCGCTTAATCTCGAAGCGGCATTCTTATGTTTCCGCGCGTTCGAGCCCATGCTGAAGGCCTCGCGGGGTTCGGTCGTCAACATCGCCTCGGTCAACGGCATGCATGTCTTCGGACACCCGGCCTATAGCGTGGCCAAGGCAGGCCTTCTGCATTTTACCCGACTGGTCGCCGTGGAATACGGCAAGTTCGGCATCCGGTCCAACGCCGTCGCACCCGGCACGGTGAAGACGCAGGCCTGGGAAGCCCGCGCCAGCGCCAATCCCAACGTTTTCGAGGAAGCACGCCGCTGGTATCCGCTGCAGCGTGTTGTCGATCCGAAAGATGTTGCCAATGCCGTGGCCTTCCTTGCAGGTCCTCAGGCTGCAGCCATCACCGGCGTCTGCCTGCCTGTCGATTGCGGCCTGACGGCCGGCCAGGCCGAGCTGGCGCGGACCTTCTCGCAATCGGAACATTATTGAAACCCGGAGGAAGACAAGAGGGGCAGGTTGTGAAGCCGGCTTACGTCTGATCGATGACCGCATGAGCCGACTTTTTCCCGACGTCTTCCGCAATCCGGCGATCCGCGCCTGCATGATCGCCATTTTCACCTTCGGGATGGCGGGGGCGATGACCGCACCTTACCGCTCGATCATCGGCATCCGCGAATTGGGCTTGAGCGACGGCCTCTATTCCTTCCTGAGTTTCGTCTCGGCGGCGGTGAACGTCGTCATCAGCATTCTGCTCGGCAATCTCGCCGACCGGCTGGGTGAGTACCGATCGACGATGATCGGCGCCTGCCTCTTCGGCATCGTCGGCTACGGCATGGTCTACGTCTTTCCGACTGCAGCCATATTCGTCATCAGCGGCTTGCTGCCCCTGCCGATCTACGGGGCGCTGAACTCGCTGCTGTTTGCCAATGCGCGTGCGGCGATGCACGGCATGAGCCGAAGCGACATGGTGACGGCCAACTCCGGCGTGCGCGCCATGATCTCGCTGTCCTGGGTGCTGATCCCCGGCATCACCGGCCTGCTGCTGTCTGGCGCATCGAGCATGCTGCCGGCCTACCTCTTTGCCGCCATCTCGTGTCTGCTCTGCCAGGGCATCATCCTGTTCGCCTTGCCAAAGCGGGCGGCGACGGAGATGGCAGCAGTTCATCATCTCACCTATCTCGGTGCGCTTCGCCAAGTGGTCTCGCCGCGAATATCCGCGCATATTTGCGGGGTGGCGCTGATCACCAGCACGCTGCATCTCAATGACGCCCTGCTGCCATTGATTGTCACCGGTGCCGCGCATGGAAGGCTCAGCGATGTCGGCATTCTAGTCGGCATCGTCGCATTGCTGGAGGTCGTCTTCATCATCATCTGGTCGCGGATCGCCCGGAAAACCGGCCAAATGACGGCGCTTGCGGCCGGCACCATCATCTACGCCGTCTTCCTCAGCCTTCTCGGTCTTGCCTCTGAGCCGTGGCAGCTCTATGCGCTCACCTTGCTCGCCGGCATCGGAGCGGCGGCGATCATCAGCTTTCCGATCACCTATCTGCAGGATCTGATTGCCGACCGACCGGGGCTCGGCAGTGCGCTGATCTCCGTCAACATCTTCGCCAGCGCCGGGATCGGCGCGCTGGTTTTTGCCGCCGGCACCTATGTGACCGGCTATTCTGGAACCGCCATCCTCAGCGCCGTCACCGGATTGTCCGGGATAGCGATCATTGGCCTCTTGCACAGACGCGGTGCCCGTTGAGCAAATAGACGTTCCGAAGAATGGAGCTTTCATCGGTGTTCGTCTTGTGACAAGGGTGACGCACCATTTTGTTGAAGGCGACATGAAGGCGATATCCGGCACGAATCTCGAACAGGCCAAGTCTCACAACCGGCGTGTGGTGATCGAGGCTGTCCGCACGAACGGCCCCTTGTCGCGCGCTGCGATCGCCCGGATGACGGCGCTGACTGCTCAGACTGTTTCGAATATCGTCGAGGAATTGGAGAGATCGCACCTTCTCGTTCCGTCCGAGGCGCAGAAGCTGGCGCGCGGCCAACCGATCATCCCTTACACCATCAATCCGCGCGGCGCCTATTCGATAGGCCTCGAACTTGGCCGCCAGCGCGCAAGCGGGGTCCTGACGGATCTCTCCGGCGCCGTTTGCGCGCGCATCGAACGCCACGTCGAACATCCCGATCCGCAAAGGGCGATGCCGGCTCTCCAGTCCATCGTCGAGGATCTTCAGCAGGCCTTCACATTCGACCGGAACAGGCTGCTCGGCGTCGGGATGGCCCTGCCCGGCCGCTATGCCGATGGCGGCACCACATCGCTCAGCCCGCTGAACCTGCCCGGCTGGCAGGGTTTTCCCGTCGGGCATGAATTGGAACAACGGGTAAAGGTGCCGGTGCTGGTCGAAAACGATGCGACGGCAGCAGCGATCGGCGAGCGTCTTCATGGCGTCGCCCGCGGTTTGGGCAGCTTCGTCTATCTGTTTCTCGCAGGCGGCGGTGGCATCGGCGCCGGAATGTTCCTTGACGGCCACCTCTACAAGGGCAGCCGCAACAATGCCGGCGAGATCGGGCATGTCATCGTCGAGCCGCATGGCAAGCTCTGCAGCTGCGGCAAGCGCGGCTGTCTTGATCGCTACGTGTCTCCGACCGTCGCCTATGAATTCATGGGCATTGCCAATGCCGAGGAGATGTCGCCCGACGATCTCGATGCGCTGATCGCCAAGGGCGGCGAAGGTCTCGACGCCTGGCTGGATCAGGCCGTCCAGCCGCTGCGGCAGACCGTCGATTTTCTGGAACTGGCCTTTGATCCTCAGACCATCGTGCTCGGCGGCAGCATATCGACATCGCTGATGCTTCGGCTTGCAGAGCGGCTGGAGCCGCTGCACACCCCGATCGACCCCAATCAAAAGCGGACCATTCCCCGCGTAATGATCGGCATGACCGGCAAGGATACGGCAATCCTCGGCGCCGCTGCCCTGCCGATCTTTTCCGAAACCAATCCGCGCTTCGACGTCCTGCAAAAGCCGCTCGGCTAGCCATCTCGGTCCGGGAGATTGCCGACGCCGGCCTCTCATCCGCCTGCCGGCAGTCTCGCATCTGACGGCAGCGGCCGACGGGCCAGAGGTCGCGCAAAAATGACCACGTTGCCGAGAAGCGTCAGCGCCAGGCCGATCAGGCCCAGACCGCTCCAGTGGTAGCCCTCGAAGACCGTCGACAACGACAGGGCGACGATCGGGAACAGGACGGTGGCATAGGCAGCGCGTGAGGAGCCGATGCGGGACACCAGCATGAGGTAGGTGGTGAAGCCGATCACCGATCCGATTGCCGCGAGATAGAGCATGGCGGCAAGATAGGTGATGTCAGGCGGCGCGACGATCGGCGTTTGCGTCACGGTAATCAGGAAGAGGAGGACGATCGCGCCATAGGTCATGCCCCAGGCATTGGCGGTCAGCGGTGAGATTCCGACCGCGCTGTTTCGACGCGATGCCATATTGCCCAGCGAGAAGAACAGCGTGCCAAGCGCAGCGAGCCCGATCCCTTTCAACGTGCCCATATCGAAATCGACGACAACGTCCTGTCCGAAAAGGAGGAGAAGGCCGGTTGCTCCGAGCGCCGCTGCGAGAAGTGTGCGGCCGGTAATGCGGTCGCCGAAGAAGAGGCGCGCATTGACGGCATTGTAGATCGTTGCGAGCGAGAAGATCACGGAGATTAGGCCGGACGGGATAGAGGCGGCGGCGTTGTAGAAACAGATGAAATTGAGGCTGAACAGGCAGAGCGCTTGCGCAAGGATGAAAGGTTGATCGCGCAATGCAGGGAGCTTGAGCCGCCGCATGGCAGCCAGGATGGCGACGAGGATCACTGCTGCGACCGCAAATCTGTAAAAGACCGAGACCAAGACCGGCACGGGACCGACCTGCATCGCAATGGCGATCCAAGTCGTCCCCCATATGAGGACGGTCGCGATGAAGAGAGCGGCATTTGCCATGGAGTGATCCTCGTTTCCCCGACCAATATGCGAGCCGTGAGCAGGTCTCTTGC
>NZ_VSZV01000347.1:71884-84698 GCF_008919455.1 Rhizobium sp. PEPV16 | reverse complement strand
CGGGTCGTCCGCCGGTAATGTTCGCGCGGCATGGTCATGTGTGGGGAAGAATTGGTGAAATATAGTCACCCCTCGGTTTTCAGGTTTTTGTCCGCATCTCCCACTGCACGGATGTCACAGTCCATCGATTTGGGTTTCGGGCGATCAGCCGCCATCTGGAGCAATGCACAAGACAGGATGAGCTATCAGCGGCCGAACGGTCATACGTTCAGTCTTTATCTGAGAGGCGGCGCCGGAACGCGTCGTCTGGATGGCAGCCCTGGCGCGCGCGGCCGTCCGGGGGTCCTGTGCATCATGCCACAGGAGCACTCGTCCGAATGGGAAATCACCGACTTCTCCGAATTCGTCCATCTGTATGTTCCCGACGATCAGATGCGCCGGATGTTTGCCGAGACGTTTGACCGCGATGCGCGGCTCATGGCTCTTCCCGAATTAACCTTCGCGGATGCACCCGCCTTGGCGCGCACACTTCGGCAGATGACGAAAGCGATGTTGGCGGGCGGTCATCTGCTGGCTGAAGAAGCGATGACGCAGGCGATCAACGATTTCTTCGTTGATCCGCGTTATGGAGGGATGCGCCCCTGCGCGATCAGCGGCGGGCTCGCTCCTCATGTCCGGCGCCGGAGTCTGGAGTATATCGAGGCCCATCTCGGTGAGACAATCCGCTTGCAGGATCTGGCGGCGATCGGGCAGCTCAGCGCTTTTCATTTTCAGCGGATGTTCCGGGCAAGCTATGGTGTGTCCCCGCATGGCTGGGTGGCTCACCGGCGTGTCGAGCGAGCCAAATCGATGTTATCAGCCATGGACCCAATCGCACAGATCGCTTCGGCCTGCGGCTTCAGCAGCCAGAGCCACATGACACGGGCATTTAAGTTGGGCACAGGCGTTACGCCCTCTGCCTACCGGCAACGACAGTGAAGCCCCTTCGCTCGAGCGCACTTCTCTTTCGAAACCAATCCGCGCTTCGGCATTCTGCAAAAGCCGCTCGGCTAAGCCGAGGACTCATCGGATTTCCAGACCTCACTTCACCGCGATCACGACCTTGCCCTTGACGCGTCCCGTTTCGACATAGTCCAGCGCCTCGTTGGTCTTCTCGAACGGGAAGGCCCGGTCAATGACGGGACGGATGGCGCCCGCCTCGATCAGCGCGGTGATCTTGCCGAGCTGCGCGCCGTTTGCCTGCATGAAGAGAAAGGAATAGCCGATCCCCCGGCGTTTCGATTTCCGCCTGATGCCGAAACTCAAGAAGCGCATGACCTGCTGCAGCAGCCAGCCGAAGCCGTTTTCCCTGGCGAAATCGGGATCGGGTGGACCTGATATCGAGATCAGCTTGCCGCCCGGCTTCAAGACGCTGAGCGATTTCTCCAGCGTCTCCTTGCCGAGGCTGTTCAGTACGACGTCATAGCCCTTCAGCATCGTCTCGAAATCGTCCTTCTTGTAATCGACCACCACGTCGGCGCCGAGGCTTTTCACCAGAGCTGTGTTCGCGGTGCTGGCGGTCGTCGCCACATGGGCGCCGAGATGCTTGGCAAGCTGGATGGCGATGGTGCCGACGCCGCCGGAGCCCGCGTGGATCAATACTCTTTGGCCTTTCTGCAGCTTGGCGCGCTCGACCAGCGCCTGCCATGCAGTCAGCGCCACAAGCGGAATGGATGCGGCCTCTTCCATGCTGAGATTGGCAGGCTTCAGCGCAACATCGGCAGCGTCGATGGCGATGTACTCGGCGAAGGTGCCTATGCGATCCTGGTCAGGACGCGCATAGACCTCGTCACCGGGTTTGAATTGCCTGACATTGGCCCCAACGCGGACCACGACGCCGGCGACATCGTTGCCAAGCACCAGCGGAAGCCGGTAAGGCAGGACGAGCTTGAACTCTCCGTCCCGGATCTTGGCATCCAGCGGATTCACGCTGGCGGCATGGATCTCGACCATGACGTCGTTCTTGCGGAGCTGCGGTTCAGGGCTCTGGCCGAGCCTGAGGGCGCCGCCTTTCTTGTAGCGGTCGATCAGGAATGCTTTCATGGGGCGAACTTTCATTTTCTGCGAGAGCCGACAATGCGGCAAGCCAGGATCAACCGGGAAGTTTGTTGAATTTCCGGAGGCTCTTGTCGACGAAGGACTCCGGCAGGAAGCGGCGGATGAAACGGATCTGCCCTGCGGCCCTTCCGGCAGTGTAGCGTCGCTTGGGCGAGGCCGCATTGGCGGCCCGGATGACAGTTGCGGCGACCACTTCGGGCGCATCGCCTTTCGAAACGATTTCGCGCATCAGCTTCTCGGCATCGGTGCGCACTGTATCATAAACGGCTAGCGGCCGGTCCGGCCGTGTGATGTTCTCTTCGAATGAGGTGCGCGTGACGCCCGGTTCGACGAGCACGACGCGGATGCCCTGCGTGCGCACTTCATGGTCGAGGGATTCCGAATAACCTTCGATCGCGTGTTTGGTCGCTGCGTAAAGCGCGTTGAAGGGCGCCGGGATCAGCCCGAGGATCGAGCTCAGGTTGATGATCCGACCGCTGCGCTGCCGCCGCATCACCGGCAGCACCGCATTGGTCATGCGCATCGTGCCGAAGACGTTAACGTCGAAAACGGCTTTGGCCTGTGCCGTCGTCGATTCCTCGGCGCCGCCGAGCAGCCCGATCCCAGCATTGTTGACCAGCAGATCGATCCGTCCCGTGCGTTTCAAAACCTCGTCGACGGCGCCCTGCACCGATTGATCGTCGATGACGTCGCAGACTAGCATGATGATGCCGTCGGCGGTGTCGGCCATCGGCTTTCGGCTGGTGCCGAACACCTGGTAACCGTCGCGTAGCAAGGCCTGCGCCGTTACCAGCCCGATGCCGGAAGAAGCCCCTGTGACCAGGGCAATGCCGCGTTCTCTTTTGTTCATCGACGCCTGCCTTCATTTTGTCGTGGAACGTTCATGGGCATTCTGTTACTATCAATTTGATAGCAAGTCACTACTAAAAAGATATCGACATGAAGAATCTTTCGAACCAGCCTTGTCTGATCGCCCGCAGCCTGGCGCTCGTCGGCGATGCGTGGAGCATGCTGATCATGCGCGACGCCCATGCGGGGCTGACCCGTTTCGATGAATTTCGCAAAAGCCTCGGCATCGTCCCGACAATGCTGACGGGGCGGCTGTCATCGCTGACCGAGGAAGGATTGCTGGAAAAGCGTCGCTATTCCGAGCGTCCGCCGCGCGACGAATATGTGCTGACGGAAGCCGGCCGCGACTTTCTGCCGGTGCTGTTCGCGATCGGCGCCTGGGGCCGCAAGCATCGCAGCGGCGGTGCAGTCACCCGTTTCTTCGACGCTGAGGCCGGAACGGAGATCGATCCCCTCACAATCGACCGCGCGACAGGCGCGGAGATTGGAACCCGTCCTATTCGTATCGCCGCACCCGAATGCGAGCTGCCCGCGGCACCTGACAACTCCCCTTGAAAGCGATGTCGGTATCCTTGCCATCACCGCCTCCGGCAATGGCAAGGCTGATCCTCAAATCAAAACCCGCGACCCAATCCTGGCGCTACGACTGCTGTTGTCCGTAGAGCAGCGGCATCAGTCCTGCGAGCGCCCTGAAACGCTCCCACGACTTGGATGACGGCTTCGTCCAGCCGGTTTCGGCAAGTGCGGAAAGGCGGGGGAAGACGAGGCGGTCGAAAACGGCGCGATCGGTCATCGGCTCGGACCAGATGCAGGCCTGGATGCCGAGGAGTTTCTGTTTCTGGCTCGCCGTCCAGCCGCCGATGGGATCGAAATTGTAGAGCTTCTCCGCGTCCGAAGTCCCCGCCCAGCTGGCGCCGGGCTCATCCCAGTCGGGCCTCAGCGCCATGTCGAGGTAATAAACCTGTCCGGGGCAGACGACCATTTCATAGCCGCGCTCGGCAAGTTCGGCCGAGACCTCGACATTGCGCCAGCTGCAGAGATAGCTCTTCGATTTGTCGATGACATCGCCGTGGGCTGCCTCTTCCCAGCCGCCGGTGATGCAGCCCTTGCTCGCAAGGAAGTGCTGGACGCGGTTCAGGAACTCCGCCTGCAGGATGGCGGCGCCCGAGCCGTGGATGTCGTCGGCGCCATGGGTATTGGTCACCACGTTCAGCCGCTTGGCATGCGCATCGGCAACCTCGTTGCCCGCCACGCTACGCAGGCGTTCGAGCGCTTCCGGCGAGCCGGACCACGCGCCGAGCGGCACCTCGTCGGCGCCGAGATGGATGGTCTTGAAGGGGAAAAGCTCGATGAGTTCCGAAAGGATCGTCTCGACGATCTCATAGGTCTTCTCGCGGGCCGGATTTATGCAATTGTCCGGGAAGCCCTGAACCGAATAATAGCTGCCGACCTCGGCCGGATCGCGCAGCTCTGGGATCGCCTGCAGCATGGCGTAGCAATGGCCGGGCATATCGATCTCCGGCACAATCTCCACGCCGAGGCTCTTGGCATGCGCGACGATCTCGCGGATGGCAGCCTTGGTGTAATAACCGCCTGTGCGGGCCGGGCTCGAACCGAGCAGCGGCGGAACGGCGAGACCGTGGCCGCGCCAGGCCCCGACCGCGGTCAAATCAGGATAAGCATCGATCTCGACGCGCCATGCTTCGTCGTCGGAAAGGTGCCAGTGGAAGCGGTTGAGCTTGTTCCAGGCAAGCACCGCCAGGAGTTTCTTGACCTCGGCTGCGCCATAGAACTGGCGGGCGACGTCGAGATGCAGCCCACGCCAGCCCATCGACGGCTCATCGACGATCTCGCCTGCGGCCGGAAATTGGAAGACCTCGGGATGCAGCCTTGCGCCGCGCCAGATCTGGCCGAGTGTGACGAGGCCGTAGAGGAAGCCGGTCCGGCTGCTGGCCTCGATCGTGATCGTCTCACCCTCGAAGCTCAGCCGGTAGGCCTCTGGCCCGAGCCCGGCGGCATCCTTCAAGGCAACCGGAACCGCGCCTTCCGCCTCGCTTCGCACGATGCCTTCGACGGCGAAGAGATGCTCGACCAGTGCTGCGAAGTTTCGTGTTGCCGCCTCCCCTTCAGTGCTCTGCGCCTGCGGCGCAAAACCGGCCGGCAGCGGCCGGCGGGAAGTGACCGAAACATGGTTCGGCCAGGGGATGATCGACACCTGAACGGGCGCATTGACGGGAACCGGATAGATCTCGGCGCCACGCTTCAAGGGCGCGTTGCTGACCGAAGATCGCGTCGGCTCAATGCTGAGCACGATCGTGCTGCCGTCGGCCAGAGCGAGATAGCCGCTCGTTGCGCCGTCCGTCCAGTGGCGGAACTGCCAGCTCAGCGCGTAGACCGAGATTGTCCACGTCTCGCCGGCGCCGAGAACGAAATTGGCCGGCGGTTGGAATTCGGTGAAATTCGAGAGCCGCTGCGAAACCGTGGCGCCTTCGACGCGCCCGGCGGGATCGACGCGGCCTGGGCCGCTCACACAAAGCGAGAAATTCGAAAGCGGCTCGGTGCCCAGGTTCTTGAGGCGCAGGACGTAGGAAAATTCCTTGCCATCCGCAGGCGGGTTCCAAAGGGTTTCAAGCCGCAGGGCTTTTGGTCGCGGTATGGACATGGTCACTCTTTCCTCTTGAAGATCGGATCATAAGCATTCCGGCGCACTACCGAGAGCGGAACGATTGCTGCCGCAAAGCCGGCTCCGATGGAAGACGCGAGGGCATAGTTGATCAAAGCAACCTCACCCACGCGATCCCGTCGTTCTTGAAGTCAATCAAATTGATTTAAGATTGATAGTCAGTTTCCAGCCAGCACGTCAATTGCCGATTTGAAATTTCTGCGGCGCTCCGGAGCAGCTCTCAGCGACGCGCACCGAACTGCAGGAAGACCTCGTCGGGCGTAGGACGGCTGGTCGCGTTGGTGACGTATTTGTGTTGGCAGATCCCTATCGCTTCCGTCCTCATCCGAACTATGGTGTCGGCATCGGCGGAATTGCGCTCCACGTCTTTGTTTGCGGCATGCCGTCGACCGTCTCGATCTTAAACAGGATCCGCCTTAGTCTTGGCACCCTGGGCGGAGAATGCAGCGCGCGGGATTATCGCATGTCGGAACGACTTGAATTTGCCCGCCTTGATGAAACGCCCGCCATCGTCTGGCTCGGCTTCATGGCGATGTGCGTCGGCATGTTCATGGCGATCCTCGACGTCCAGGTGGTGGCAACATCGCTGCCGACCATCCAGTCGGCGCTGGGCATCGATCCGGATCAGATGAGTTGGATACAGACGGCCTATCTCATTGCCGAAGTGGTGGCGATCCCGCTCACCGGCTTCTTGACGCGGCTCCTGACGATGCGATGGCTGTTCGTTACCGCCATCGGCCTGTTCGTCGCGGCCTCCGCCGGCTGTGCGATGAGCGGCAGCTTCGGCGAGCTGGTGGCCTGGCGGGTGCTTCAGGGTTTTTCCGGCGGAACCTTGATCCCCTCGGTGTTTTCAGCCGTGTTCATTCTCTTCCCGAACGAGCGCCAGGCGCTTGCGACGACGATCGCCGGCGTTCTCGCGGTGTTGGCCCCGACTGTTGGGCCGATCGTCGGCGGATGGCTGACGCAAACCTATTCCTGGCACTGGTTGTTCCTGATCAACATCCTTCCAGGCATTGCCTCGGCAATCCTGGCGGCACGGTCCTTGCCGAGGCAGGCGACCGATCCGTCCGAACTCAGGCATCTCGACGGTCTGTCGCTTCTACTGATGGCAACCGCGCTGACGAGCCTGGAACTCAGCCTGAAGGAGGCGCCGACGAGCGGCTGGATCTCGGCCTATGTGCTCAGCCTGCTGACGGTCTGCCTTGCATCGGGAGGTGTCTTCGTCTGGCGAACGCTCCGCAGAAACCGGCCGATCGTCGATCTCGGAAATTTCGGTGATCGAAACTTTCTCGTCGGTTCGGTTCTAAGCTTCGTGCTTGGCATCGGCCTCTTCGGCTCGGTCTATCTCATGCCGGTCTTTCTCGCTTTCATCAGGGGACACGACGCCCTCCAAATCGGCATGACGATGCTGGTCACCGGTGTCGCGCAATTGATCACGGCGCCGATCGCGGTCGCGCTGGAGAAGCGCATGGACGCGCGCTTGCTGTCGGCCGCCGGTTTCGCGCTCTTTGCGATCGGTGTCGGGATGAGCGCTTTTCAGGACCCTCGTTCGGATTATGACGCGATGTTCTGGCCGCAGGTCGTGCGCGGCGTCGCCATCATGTTCTGCCTGCTGCCGCCGACGCGGCTGGCGCTCGGCACACTTCCGCCAGACCGCATTCCCGATGCGAGCGGCCTTTTCAACCTGATGCGCAATCTCGGCGGGGCGATCGGCATCGCTCTCATCGACACCATCATCTACACGCGCTCGGAGCCGCTGGGACAAGCCCTCTGGACCCGCCTTCAAGCCGGCGACGTCGAGGCTGCGACATTCGTCGGCGCACCTCTTCAGACCATATCGGGGCATAGTGGCAGCTTCGACGCGGATACCACGGCGCTGCTCGATCCGTTGGTCCAGACCGCGGCAAGCGTCCAGGCGATCAACGAAGCCTGGATGGTGATTGCCGTCCTGACCGGCTGCGCCCTGCTCTCGGTGCCCTTTGCCAGGCGGCCAACGTCAACGTGAAAACCAGGGTTGACGAGACCTACCCCCCGCGATCCTGAGATGGAAGCCAACGCATCGGCCAAACGGCTTCTAGGCTAGCTTAGCACTGCGCGTCTCGGCATCGATGAAATAGGCTGCAGCACCTGCCAACAGCAGCAACGCAGCGAAAATCCCGATGACCAGGCCGAAATCTTTAGTCACAAAAAGACCGATCAACGATGGCGCAAGCAGCCCTCCAAGCCGAGCCATAGCACCGGCGGCACCCATTCCGGTTGCCCTGGAGGCAGTAGGATAAAGCTCTGGCGTATAGGCGTAGAGTGCACCCCACGTACCAAGCAGCGCGAAACTCATGATGAGCAGTGACGACGCTACCAAGAGTGCGGATGAGCCGACGACGAACAAAATGGATCCCATCGCGGAAAGGATGCAAAATGCCACAAGCGTTGGACGCCGCCCCCACTTTTCGACTCCGTAGGCAGCGAGCGCATACCCGGGGATCTGGGCAAGCGCGATCAGCACAAGAAAACCGTAGCCTCGAACGAAGCCAAAGCCGTCCCCGGCAAGTTTCGGAGGCATCCAGGTGAAGACACCATAGTAAGAAATGGATACCAGAAACCAAACCGCGAGGATCAGAATGGTTCGACGCCGCAGAGCGTGGGAGAATATTCCGACACTACGCGTCGGTGTCGCAGGCGCTATGTCAACCTCTTCTCCCAGGGCACGGCGGCCATTCACCAGGATCATCCGGTCGATGATCGCCTTTGCTTCTCCACCCCTTCCCTTGCGCAGAAGATAGAGCGGCGATTCCGGCACGAAAAACCGCAGACCGAAACCGATAATCGCCGGGACCGCTGTAACGGCAAAGATAAACCGCCAGGCTTCGGCCACGTTCCATAGACTGAGCAGCCAGGCTGCAATTGCGACGACCAGGGTTCCGACGGCCCAGAAACCCTCCAGCAGCACCAGCCACCTGCCTCGGTTCTTCGCCGGCAGGAATTCGGCCATCATCGCATAGTCCACCGGCAACGTCCCGCCGACCGCTGCTCCGGTCAGGAAGCGCATGAACAGGAGGAAGGTGAAGTCTGGCGCGAATATCGACAGCGTGCCAAAGACGGCATCACAGGAGACAGTCGCGATCAGAACGCCGCGGCGGCCGATCCGGTCGGCAAGCCTGCCAAACCCCATTGCGCCCAAAAACATGCCTAGGAAAAACACCGTGCCCGTCTGAAGCGCCTGCGGCACCGTTAGTTCGAAGCTCGTGGCGATCGAAGCCGCTGTGAAGCCCACCGCGATGACCTGCATGGCGTCAGCTGCCCAGACCAAGCCGAAGATGGCCATCAGCCGTCGCTGATATCGTCCTGCTCCCGCGTGGTTGAGTGCATCGTCGATGGTGATTGTGGTCATTTGTTTTCCACACCCGGCTGCCGTGGTCCGCTCATAGCGCATTCAGCCCGAAAGATCACAGCCGCAAGCCGCGATGGCCGTTTTCCAGTTTTACCTGGGCGTTTCATGACATTCTGCAAGGTGATCCGTTCGTACATCTGATCTGAAGCTTAGGGCCGGAGCCTGAGAGGCCGCTGCTAAGGTTGGGCGGAGCTCCTCGTTGTTTAAGCTCCCGAAGATGAACGGTTAACTTGGCGAGTGGTTGAATTCATCAGCTGTGCCGCTCCATGGTCCTATCGCGTAATGGCAGCAAATCTAACCTACGATTTCGGCTTAAAGAACCTATCGGCTTCCTTCATCGCATTCTGCGCCGCGCCATATAGCGTGCTTACGGCATCGCGCATTTCGGCAAACGCCTGCATGGTTCGTGGCGAAATGTAATCGCCTCTTGCTTCAGCATTGAGCCGCAAAGCTCTCTCGCAGTCGGCGGCAATTCTATCCAGCTCCGGGGAAACCCGATAGAGCCGTTCCAAGATAGCGTCGATGTCACCCTTGGCGCGTTCAGACATTCGTTCTGCCATCAAACCCTCACCGCTGTGTCGCTTTCTCTGCAGGAGCCGAACTCCTAAAGCAGTGTCCCCTGCTTGGCTTCGTCGGCCACTTTTACGTCCGCGTCGCCACGGCGTGGCTCGCATATCGCTCCGGTCTCAAAAAACTCTATTGATGACTGAATTACGGTTATAGGACCAAAGCCAGCGCCTGGGAATTGGATGCCGGTCGATCAACCCCGGCGGCAACGCGTGATTTTCGCAGACAAAAAAAGTGGGCCGACGGAAAACCGTGGCCCATTAGTTGTGAAGGTATAAACCTCCAGAGGGGAACAGCTGAAACGACGGAACTGGGAGGAAAGCCGTCGTGTTGCATCAGCTACATTCACCATGCTCCTTTTTTGACCAGTTGGAAAACATTTTTTGTGCAATGCAGCTATGCAGCGGCGGATCATCCAGCCGAAGGAGCCGTGGAGGATGGCATCTTGAAGGCTGCTGCCGCGCCCTGGATCTAGAACTTTTTAGATGGCGTCGATCCGGCGCCGAACTAGGCCGCGATGAAACGAGCCATCCTATGGAGAAGAGGCCATGCGTGAGGACGCAATGCCTTTGATCGGGTTCGACGATTTCGCTTGATTTTACTCGGCGTCGTCGTTCGCCTTTGGGAACAGTTGCAGCACATTCGACCCACTCGGGTGCGCGAGAGCGCGCGCCTTTGGGTGCCGCGAGTTGTTTTCTCCAGCCTTTTGGATAGCTGAAACGAGACCTTCCCGCTGGCGATAATAATCTGGCTTGGCAGGCAGGGTGAGGTCAAACTCTTCGAGCATACGCTCAATAATGTCCATCGCTTCAGCCGCCAGCCCAGCATAACCTTCTTGGCGTCGCTCGAAGAAGCCATCGTATCCGGGCTTGGATAGGCCGAGACTATCCAACGCATAAGAAAGGGTCTTCACTCGGTTCGACAACCACAAAATTTCTTCTGAAAGCTCGGTACTAAAAAGTCCCCAGTTTGCGTCGTGCGGAAGTGCAAGGGTTGGATCGCGAACGTGAAACGCGAATTCGCCTTCATCCATGGGATTGAACTCGGGCATGTCGTGAACGGCCGCGTAGCTGGCTCCGACAAAATCATCTAGGGCCAGCACCGTCAGCATCGCTAGGTTTCTAACCTCGGCTTTCGGGCGCCGGTTGATCCCAGACTTCGCAAGTCGAATGACGATGGGAAGCAGGGAGCCAGCGGCTAAACCGCCAGCGCCAATGAATGCTCCCATTACCATGATCCCTTGAGTGGTTTCGAAGAACTGCGTCAATAGTCACCTCGTTGAATGGGAGCCGCGAGTTGCGTCAAGTAGCACGCACAGACGGAATCAGCGCTTTCCGTCCCAGTTTGCCTTGAACTTAACCGATAGGGAACTCCGTTCCCGCCGTGTGGCGCCATTGAGCAACCGCACGGCATCATCATCACCGGCGACCTCAGTTCCTTTGACGCTTGGCAATGACCTCTCGGTGCAACTTTTCGAATTGAACATCAAGTGATATCGGCTGGCCTGTCTTTCAAGGACCTAATCGAGAACCGGCGATAGTAGTAAGATTTCTCTCAACCATTTTGCGTCATCCTCAAGTTCCCTTCTGAAGCCAATCGACGAGATCTCAATGGCCACGGACCTTGACCGCAGTTTTCAAATGCCCCGACGCGATGAGCTTGGTCTCTTCACGATCAGCAACGGTTCCGGCCTGTCGATATCGGCCTTGCCGAACGGCACCCTGTTTGCCATCGAATACGCCGACGACAAGGGATCAGTGCAGATCAACCAGATCCAGGGCTCGCCGCTTACCGGCGGCGTCAGTCGCCTTTATCTGCGCGTCGGCGGGGCTGCGCCTGATGTCGTCGAGCTTGTTGGGTCTCGCGCCGACGGCAGCTTCGGGCACGATGCGACGAGCCTCTCCTGGAGCGGCAAGAGAGGCGATATCGGCTACACCGTCCGCCTCGAGCTTCATCCCGCCGAAACGGCCTGGTTCTGGCGTGTCTCCATCCGGCATCTGAAGGACGGAACGCTGCCGGTCGATCTGGTGCTGATCCAGGACGTCGGTCTCGGCGATCGCGGCTTCCTGATGAATAGCGAAGCCTATGCCTCTCAATATGTCGATCATCATATCGCCGGTCACGAGACCTTCGGCCCTGTCGTGATGAACCGGCAAAATCTCAAGCAGTCGGGCGCCCGCAACCCCTGGCTCGCGCAGGGCTGCCTCGATGGCGCGGCTGCCTATGCCACCGATGCGATCCAGCTGGTGCAGGCGAGCGACCGCCTCGACGACCTGCTGGTCGGCCCCTTCGGCACCAACCTGCCGAGCAAACGGCGGCAGCAGGAGACGGCGTGCCCCGCCATTCAGTCGAAATCGCTCTCCGTGTCGGCAAGTGGCGCGACCGCGACCTTCTTTGCTGTGTTCGCCGCCGATCATCCTGAGGCGTCGAGCGATGCCGACCTTTCACGGCTTGACGAGCTCGCGGCGACAGACAGTGCGGCCGCCGATATCGAGGAGGGAGCACCGGTCCGCAGCCTGCTCCAGGATGCTGCCCTGCTGAAGGCCGAGGCACTGGACAAAAAGGCGATCGGCAACCTCTATCCGGAGCGGAGCCTGGAAGAGCGCGTCGATGGAAAGCTTCTCTCGTTTTTCGTGCCGGACGGCGTTTTGAACCGCCATGTGGTCCTGCGCGACAAGGAGCTCATGGTGGCGCGCCGTCACGGCGCGATCGTCAGAAGCGGTGAAAACATGCTGCTCGACGATGCGACGCTTGCCGCGACCTGCTGGATGCAGGGCATTTTCGCCGCCCAGCTGACGATCGGCAATACGTCCTTTCACAAGCTCTTTTCCGTCTCCCGCGACCCCTACAATCTGACCCGCGCCAGCGGGCTACGCATCATGGCGGATGTCGGCGCCGGCTGGCAGCTTCTGGCGGTGCCGTCGGCTTTCGAAATGGGGCTCAGCGATTGCCGCTGGATCTATCGCCTCCCCGAACGCACGATCATCGTGTCGGCGGTCGCCTCCGGCGAGGATGCGGCGATGCAGTGGACTGTCTCCGTCGAGGGCAAGCCGTGTCGCTTCCTGGTGTTTGGTCATGTCGTGCTCGGCGAGCGCGAATATGACGCGGGCGGGCAGATCGAATTCGATCCGTCGGGCAAACGCATCCTTTTCCGGCCGGACCCGGCCTGGCTCTGGGGCGAGCGCTATCCCGATGCCGGCTATTGGCTGGTGAGTTCGACGCCCGATGCCATCGAAGAAATCGGCGGCGACGAACTGCTCTACAGTGATGGGGTAACGCGCAACGGCGCT
>NZ_VSZV01000347.1:59780-71869 GCF_008919455.1 Rhizobium sp. PEPV16 | reverse complement strand
GATGACCGATGCGGCGGAAGCCGAGCGGCTGGCGCAACGTTATGAGGCCGGCGTTACCGATGAAGCCATGCTTGCACCGGCATCAAAATTCTGGCGGAACACCGTGCGCGGCCTGACGATCGGCAGCACGGCGCCCGACCTTGCCGCGCAGACGACCCTCCTGCCCTGGCTCGCGCATGATGCGATCGTGCATCTGAGCGTACCACACGGCCTCGAGCAATATACCGGTGCGGCCTGGGGCACACGCGACGCATGCCAGGGCCCGATCGAATTCCTGCTTGCCTATGAGCATGACCGCGAAGCCAAGGAGGTGCTGAAAACCGTCTTTAGCGAACAATACTTGGAAAAAGGCGACTGGCCGCAATGGTTCATGCTGGAGCCCTATGCCAACATCCGGGCGGGCGATAGTCACGGCGACATCGTCGTCTGGCCGCTAAAGGCGCTCTGCGACTATATCGAAGCGACGGGCGATCTCGCCATCCTCGACGAGAAAGTCTCCTGGCGCGACGAAAAGACGATGGCCCGGGCGCCGGAGCTCGACAGCATCGCGATCCATGTCGAGAAGCTGCTCGAGACCGTTCGCGAAGCTTTCATTCCCGGAACGCATCTGATCCGCTATGGCGAGGGAGACTGGAACGATTCACTGCAGCCGGCCGATCCCCATCTGCGCGACTGGATGGTCAGCAGCTGGACCGTTGCCCTGCTCTACGAGCAGATCGTCCGTTATTCGGCGATCCTGCGCCGCCTCGGCCATGGCAACAAGGCCAAGGGCTTGAGGAAGATCGCAACGGCGATGCGCCGGGATTTCAACCGCCATCTCGTGCGTGGCGGCGTCGTTGCCGGCTATGGCATCTTCGATCCCAGCCATGACGGCGTTGAATTGCTGCTGCATCCAAGCGACCGGCGCACCGGCCTGTATTTTTCGCTGATCTCGATGACGCAGGCGATGCTCGGCGGCCTCTTCACGCCGGTTCAAAGACGCAATCATATGAAGCTGATCGAAGAGCATCTGCTCTTCCCCGACGGGGTGCGGCTGATGGAAAAGCCCGCGACCTATGCCGGCGGGGCCGAGACGCTGTTTCGCCGGGCCGAATCCTCCTCCTTCTTCGGCCGCGAGATCGGGCTGATGTATGTGCATGCGCATCTGCGCTACTGCGAGACGTTGGCGCTCGATGCCGAGGCGGAGGACCTCTGGAAGGCGATCGCCGTCGTCAATCCGATTTCTGTCACATCAGCGCTGCCGCATGCATCGCTGCGCCAGCGCAACACCTATTTCAGCAGCAGCGACGCGGCTTTCCATGACCGTTATCAGGCAGCGGCCGAATGGGAACGCGTCAAGGCGGGAGAGATCGCCGTCGACGGCGGATGGCGGATCTATTCAAGCGGCCCCGGGCTCTACACCAGGAGCTTCGTCGAAAATATCCTCGGCTTCAAACGGCGCTTCGGCCGGCGCAAACGCAAACCGCTTCTGCCCGCGATCCACGCTTCTGCTGATCTGCAAACCGACCACGCCGCCTGGCGGCGGCTGATGAAGTTGAAGCCTGAGGTGTGAAGCGGGGGCGCCATGCACTGCGGTATTATGCGGTAGCGTCGCGCAACTCTTCGAAGCGCGCGGCACTTTTCGACAGGTGGCTTCGGATGGCGCGGCGCGCGGCGGATTCGTCGCAGTCGCGGATCGCCGCGAATATGGCGTGGTGTTCCCTGCGCATGCGCGCCGCATGACGCTTGCGCTCGGCTGATGTCATCTTGTCCAAGCGCGCCCATTGCCGCGGCACCATGATGTTGCCGAACGTGTCGAAGAGGCGGCCGTAATAGGAGTTGTGCGTCGCGACCAGAATGGATCTGTGGAAGGCGTAGTCCTCCTGCGCGCCGTATCCACCCTCCTCGAGCGCCTTGTCGAGGGCGTCGAGACGATCCTGCATACGCTCGATATCCTCCTGCGTGCGCCGCAACGCGGCAAGACCCGCGGCTTCGTATTCGACCCCCATGCGCAGCTCCAGCACGCGCAGAACCTCGTCGATCGACTGCAGGTCGTTGGGAATGATGGAGAAAGATCGGGGCGTCGGATCGTTCGAGACAAAAGCCCCAAGGCCTTGCCGCGTGGTGATCAGCCCCTTCGCGCGCAGCGCGGCGAGCGCTTCGCGAACGATCGTCCGGCTGACGCCGGTCGCCGTCATGATCGCCTGTTCGGTCGGCAGGCGCTGGCCGGGCTTCAGGTCACCGGACTCGATCTGCGCCGTCAACATGTCGGCAAGATTGCTGCGCAGGTTCGGCGCCTGCTGAATGGTATTGAAGACCGCGTTGTCCTTGTCTGCCATCCTGTTTCGAAATCCTGGTGTCGAGGCGGCTGTGCCGACCCCGTTTCCTGTTCGCATTCCGCATCCACGCCAATGCGGTGGGCAGCGGTGCTAAAGCGCGTCGCGATCTTTCAGATTAGCTCCCCGCGCTTTAGGTCTTTGTTTTTACACATGTCGTTACCGCAAAACCGCATCACACTTTTGCGCGACATGCTTCAGGCCTGATCGGTTGGTGAGACCGATCAGCGCGCCAGCCAACCGCCATCGACGGGTAGCACCGTTCCATGCACGTAGTCGGATGCCGACGATGCCAGGAATACGGCCGCACCGCCGAGTTCGGACGGCGTTCCCCAGCGCCCAGCCGGGATGCGGGCAAGGATGGCGGCATTGCGGTCGGCATCCTCGCGCAGCGCTGTGGTGTTGTTGGTCACGAAGTAACCGGGGGCGATGGCGTTGACGTTGACGCCCTTGCCGGCCCATTCGCAGGCCAGCAGCTTGGTCAGTCCGGCGAGGCCGCTTTTCGAGGCGGTATAAGACGGAATCCGGATGCCGCCCTGGAAGGAGAGCAGCGAGGCGATGTTGATGATCTTGCCCCTGCCCTTGTCGACCATGTGGCGGCCGGCGGCCTGCGACAGGAAGAAGGCGGTCTTCAAGTTGACGTCGATCACCGCGTCCCAGTCTTCCTCGGTGAAGTCGAGCGCATCGGCGCGGCGGATGATGCCGGCATTGTTGACGAGGATGTCGAGGCCACCGAAGGTCTGGATGGTCTCTGTGACGATCCCCTTGACCGGCTCGATGCTGGCAAGATCGGCCTTGACGACATGGAAGCGGCTTCCCGCTTCCTTCACCAGCGCTTCGGTTTCGTCCATCGAGGAGCGCCCGACGGCGACGATCGACGCACCGGCCTGCGCCAACGCTGCCGCGATGGCCTGGCCGAGCCCTGTATTGGCGCCGGTGACGACGGCAGTCCTGCCGGAAAGGTCGAAGGGATTTGCCACGATGTTCACCTCAGATCTGCAATGGCGATATGGTCCATGTCGGTGAAGCTCTTATTGTCGCCGGCCATCGCCCAGATGAAGCTGTAGTTCTTGGTGCCGGCGCCCGAATGGATCGACCAAGGCGGCGAGATGACTGCCTGTTCGTTGGCGACAAGCATATGCCGGGTCTGCTGCGGCTCGCCCATGAAGTGGAAGACACGCTGCTCCGCTTCCAGATCGAAATAGAGATAGGCTTCCATGCGGCGGTCATGCGTATGGGCCGGCATGGTGTTCCAGACGCTGCCCGGCTCGATCATGGTGAAGCCCAGCGTGAGTTGGCAGGACTGGCAAACGTCCGGATGGATGAACTGATAGATCGACCGCTTGTTGGCCGTCGCGGCTTCGCCCGGCGTCAGGTGACGGGCCTTTTCGCGGGTGAGCAACACGGTCGGGTGCGTTTGATGCGCTGGCGTCGAGACCAGATAGAACTTTGCCGGATTGGCGGCATCCGCGCTCTCGAACCTGATGTCCTTGGCACCCTTGCCGACATAGAGGCAATCATACTTGGCAAGATCGTAGTTCGTGCCGTCGACGATGATGCGGCCGGCACCGCCGATGTTCAGGGCGCCGAGTTCACGCTCGGCAAGGAAGGTTTCCTGTCCGATCGCCGTCGGCGCCGTCAGCGTCAGCCCGGGGCCGATCGGCGTCGCGCCGCCGATGACCATTCGGTCGTAATGCGAATATGTGAGCCGGATCTCGCCGCTCGCGAAGACGGTTTCCACCAGAAAGTGACGCCGCAGCGTCTCCGTGTCGAAATCGCGCACGGCCTCGGGATGGGAGGCGTGCCTCACGTCGATCTGCATGTCAATTTTCCTTCCGCTTCATTGTCGCTACGGGTCGTCGCTATTGCGGGAGCCGGTCTTGTCCGGCCTGTTCCGCTGCGGCGGTATCCATCCGGTTACATAGTTGTACGACAAGTTTGGAGTCAACATGTTTGTCCGTGCGCGCTTGAGGAGACGCAAGGCCCGCAAGAGCATGAAGCGAATTTGGATAGACAGGAAAATTTCCGGAGATGATGACGCCATCATCCAAGCAATGGATCGCAAGCGGTCGTTCTTGGCGCGATCCAGCGGTGCTATTGGCCAAAACGAAAAAGCCTGCCGCGGGAGGAGGTGCGGCAGGCTTTCGTAAAAAACCGAACGACAGCTGGGAGGAGGAGTGCTGTCATTCCACAGACGACCCTGGGAGGAGGATGGGGCGCCTGTATATCGAAGGGATGCGGGAGGAGGTGCATCGCTTCGATAGAAATAATCATACTTATTTTTTGCTCAGTTGATAGGCACTTCTTTGCAGGGCAGCTATGCGTTATGCGAAAAGCGGGAGGCTGGATCGCCCTGCTCCATCAGCCGCAAGCACAAAAGCAAAGCGCCCGCTCGGGAGGAAGCAGGCGCTGGCATAGTCTTTGAAGATGCTTGGTCTAAGCTGCCGTTAGCGGGCGATGGCTGCGCGGGCGACGTTGCGGATTTCGCTGCGGCCGATGCCGAGGTCGTCCAGTTCGCGTGCGGACATACGACCCAGTTCAGCGACCGTCTGACGGTACTTGCGCCAGTTATTGAAAGAGCGTGCTACGTTCATGATGATCCCCTTTCGTGGGCTTTCGAAGCTTAGCTGCCAGTCCTTGGCGCTTCGTTCGCTTCGATGAGTTGTATATAGTATGAGACATCTGATTATTGCAGCGCCAATGCATCAGTGCACCTATGCGGCGCTTGCATGGGTCGCCATATCGAGTAGCCAATCAGGATCCGAACCGCTTCGCGGTCAGAGTTTGAAGCGATCGAAGGCCGTCAGCCGCACGATCGGCGGCTCCGCCTCGGCCCATCGGTAAATATCCGAGCGCAGATAGGATAGCTCGTCGTCGAGATCCTCTTCGCCGACTTCGATCCACCAGGACTTCAGGCGACCGTCGCTGCCGTCCGACCAGCGGTAACCCCTCGCCTTCAGATGATCCTTCATCTCGAACGGGCTGTGTTCGGCAAAGATACGGATGCGCGAGCGCTGGCTGGCCCGGTAAAGCTCGGTGAACGGGCTTTCACCGTCGCGCTGCTCCCGATCGAGGATTTCCAGGAGTGCGTGGCAGTCATCCACGGCGCGATGTCCTTCGTGGAAATAACCGGCTTGACCGACGAGATAACCGAGCTTCGTGCCCTCGAAGCCGCGGGCGCTCCAATCGATCTCCGAAACCGAGCATGCCCAGGCCTTGCCGGTGAAAATCGTCGAGAAGGCCTCGCAGAACGGCCGGTCGAAACCTGCATTGTGGGCAATGATCAGATCCGCCGGCTCGATCAGCGTCCGCAGCGATTGGATATCGATGAGCTGTCCTTCGACCATCGCATCGGTGATACCAGTCAGCCGGGTGATTTCGGGCGGGATCGGCCGGGACGGCTGTTGCAGGCCGCCGTAAATGCCGACGATATCGCCGATCGCGCCGTCATCGTCGAAGGTAAAGGCGACGGCGCCGATTTCGATGATCTCGTCGCTGCGATGGTTGAGACCTGTGGTCTCCGTATCGAGAATGACGCCGAGCCGCGAAAACCCAGGCTGTCTGACTGACGCAATCGGCCGGGCCGCCAGTTTTCTCAAGATGCGATAGTTGCCGGTCTCTTCGAGCGCCCGCGCCATGTCTTCATTGGAGTGGACGACCGGCTGCGATGGCCGCCGGTGCGATGGACCGCGTGCCTTGGCCGTCGCGGGCGATGCCTTGGCAAACATGTCGAGTTGCGAATCTCTGTGCACGCTCATCGAATCTATATGTCACGGAGACGCGATTTAATCCATCGCATGACAACGCCGCGCGTCTTTTCGCGAGGCGCAAGGAACGCTGTAGCACCTTGAATTATGCAGTCGCCAGGCGCGGTGGCATGTCAGCGTCTGCCGTTTTGTCCGGCGGGAAGCTCAGCCGGCAGACCGCGCCGGGACTGCGATTGTCGATCGTCACCTCGCCGCCGTGCATGCGCAGGATGTCGCGAACGAGATTGAGGCCGAGGCCTGCGCCGCGTCCGTCGTGATGGCGCTTGAAGAACGGCTCGAATATCCGATCCCGCATATCGGCGGGGATGCCCGGTCCCTCGTCCCTGACTTCGATCCAGTTACAGCCTGAAGTCAGCGAGATGGTGCCTTTCCTGCCGCCGTGGTTGATCGCGTTCTGC
The DNA here is from genome assembly GCF_008919455.1 of Rhizobium sp. PEPV16. Lineage (NCBI taxonomy): Bacteria > Pseudomonadati > Pseudomonadota > Alphaproteobacteria > Hyphomicrobiales > Rhizobiaceae > Rhizobium > Rhizobium sp. PEPV16. The sequence continues at coordinate 65,389 of NZ_VSZV01000347.1, read as the reverse complement.
AGGATGTTCATCAGGGCGCGCTGCAGCGCCAGAGGATCGCCCTCGATCTCGCCGGCGCCGTCGACATCGAACTGCACCATATAGCCCGCGGCAAAGGCCAGCGGCGCCATCTCGATGATGACCTTCCTCGCCAGCTGGCCGAGATCGACCTTGCAGAACTGGGCCTTGCCCTGTTTCAGTCGCTGAAGATCGAGCATCTGCTCGGTGAGAACGGCAAGCCTTGCGGCATCTTCCAAGAGATCGGTCTTGATCGAACTGTGCGGTAGGGATCCAATTCTTGTATTCAGAATGGCGATTGGCGTGCGCAGCTCATGCGCGGCATCGGTCAGAAACCGTTCTTGCCGCTCGTAACCCTCGTCGAGACGGCCGAGCGCGCGGTTGACGGCGTGCACCAGCGGCGCGATCTCTTCGGGAATATCGTGTTCCGACAGCCGGCCGCCACGCTGGTCGATATCGATCGTATCGGCCTGGAGCGCGGCCTGATCGATCCCGACCAGCGATCGTCGCACGACGAGCGGCGTCGCGATCAACGCACCCAACGCCATCACCGCGACGATCGGAATAACAATCTTCGCAAGGACCAGCGAAAGCTTGAGCAGGATGAAGGTGGACGAGATGGGGCCGCCGGTGCCCGTCAGAAACTGCACCTGTCCCCAATCCGTCGCGATCCACTTCATCCGGGCAGCCGGACGGTCGTGGTCGCCGAGATTCGCGCCGAACTCGGCCTCGCCGACATGATCGAGCGTGTTGCCGATTGTGGCATATTCTTCCGGAATCCGGCCTTCGGTCAAAACATGTCCCTGCATGTCACGGACAGTGTACCAGAGATCGGGTGCGTGCTTGCGCAGCTGTCGCAGATCCTCGGTCTCCCTCAGGCTCAACTCTCCTGTGGGTTGGCGGAAGACGGCCTGGCGCAGGATCTCGATCGTGCCCTCCGTCGACCTGAACTCGGATATCTTGCCAACCGAAATCAGCACGATCATCACCAGGATGAGCACGACCGATTGCACGGCAAGAAGCCGCCAGAACAGGCGCTTGCGCAGCGAATAGGAGCATCGTTTGCTCATGATGCTTCACGCAGGAGATAACCCACGCCCCGGATAACGTTGATGACCACGCCTGCCTGCGATGCTGCCAGCTTGCGCCGCAACCGCGATATGTGGGAATCGAGCGCGTTCGACTGGATCTCGTCGTCAAAGCCGAAGACCGCTTCCATCAAGGCCGGTCGCGGCACCATGCGACCGGCACGACGCATGAGGCATTCGAGCACCAGCGCCTCCCGGCGCGGCATTTCCAGACGCAGGCCGGAGACGTTGACGTCGCAATAGGTCGGATCGAACGAAAGACGGCCGATCGAGATCAGCGCCGGGCGCAAGGTTTCGGAGCGGCGCATCACGGCACGCAGCCGCGCCAGAAGTTCGTCGAAGACGAAGGGCTTGGCAAGGTAATCGTCGGCGCCGGTCTCAAGGCCGGTGATCCTGTCTGGAACCTCTCCCTTGGCGGTGATGACGATGATTGGCAGCGTCAGCCCCCTTTTGCGGATCTTCGGAATGAGTTCGAGGCCGTCGCCGTCGGGCAGTTGCCGATCCAGGAGGACGGCGTCGTAAGCGCCGTCGCCGATCACCAGTTCGGCGTCACATAGGGTCGAGACGTGGTCCATCACCATGTCGTGCCTGGTGAGCGCCCCCCGGAGCGCCACGGCCATTTGAGGTTCATCCTCGATCAGTAATATGCGCATCTCACATTCCTATCGGGGCAGTCGATCCATAGGAAGAGACCATACCACCTCAGCGACGCCTGCGGCAGCGGTAGCGCATTGAACGCGGGATTGCCGCCTCGCAGCAAAGGATTTTATCTCTCATCATGCGCGACGCTGCTCGATCAATGCCATTGGCTGGTACCTGCGGCTAATCCGATAGACCGCGGCCGGCGGGATATTGCGCAACGTCCAGCCGATCCTCTTTGAGACAAGACCGAGGGAGTCGAGGATTTCGACGGGCACCGGGCATTTTTTGCCCGTAGGTGAATTGATAGAAGGCACCATGCGGTCTGAGGTTGGAAAAGCAGCCCTCGAGCAGCGCCTGCACATCGTCCGGCCGCATGGCAAGAAGCGGAAGCCCGCTGACGACACCACCGAAAAAGCTTCCGGAAAGCGCCGTCTTCCACATCTGCCGCACGTCCAGATGCAGCACCCTGGCGTCGGGAAAGCGATCTTGAAGCAGGGTGGCGAAATCCCGCTCGTATTCGACCAGCGTCAGATCGCGCTCGGCAATGCCGCGTTCCAAAAGGGCGCCGGTGAAAACGCCGGTGCCCGGGCCGAGTTCGAGAACTGGCCCGGTCAGCGGAGAAATTTCCTTGGTCATCAGGCCCGCAAGGCGGGGGCCTGACGGCGTGATCGAGGCGATGCGCAGCGGCGCGCGAAGCCAGGCGAGAAGAAAGCGTCGTCGATCGAAACGTGGCATGGGAACCTTCACGGTGGCTGATTGATCCCCCATGAACCGGCTCAACATTGCAACAGTCTGTCATGTCGCAGTCACGGTGACGCAGACGCAGATTTTTATGCCTGAGACGCGACCTTCCGCTGCGCTGTTCTGAGCCCCCTCCTGTCGATCCAGCTTTTGATTTCGGCGGCAATCGCCTCGGGCTGGTCCTCGGGGGCAATGTGGCGTGCCGGTCCGCACCCCCTGATCTCCAGACCTGCGATGTTGTCGCGGCACCACGAAATCATCTCGCTGCCGATCAACAGCGTTTCGGAGGCCCCGTCGAAGGTCAGCAGCAGCTTGGGAACCTCAGGACTGGCAGCAAGCCAGCGGTCATAGGCCTCGATCCTGGCGACCACATCGGCCGGCTCGCCGTTGATCGGCATGGCGCGCGGCCATTCCAGCAGCGGGCGCCGGCTGTTACGGTCCGGATAGGGTGCGCGGTATACATCCCAGTCGAAATCGTTGAGCCCTTTCAGCGCGGTCGCGCGCAAGGCCTGTTCGATGAAGAAATTTTCGTCGAGGACCTTGGCCTCGCCGGTTCCGGCACCCCGCAACAGTTCATAACGCGCCTTTCCGCCGCTTGGCAGATCCTCCCAGCTCATCGGCCGCAGGATGGTTTCCATGAAGGCGATGCCGCGCACTCGCTCGGCGTGGCGCGAAGCCCAGTCGAATGCCAGCGCGCCGCCCCAGTCGTGGCCGACGAGCACGATGTCGTCGAGGTCAAGCGCATCGAACCAGGCGTCGAGATAGGCGATGTGATCGCCATAGCGATAGCCGATGTCGGGTTTGCCGGAGCGCCCCATGCCGATGAGGTCGGGCGCCAGGCAGCGGCCCGGCTCGATGCCGGGCATGATGTTCCGCCAGAGATGCGATGAGGTGGGATTGCCGTGAAGGAAGACGATCGGGTCGCCCTCCCCCAGCTCCTCGTAGGAGATGAACGAGGTGAGGATATCGATGGTCGGCATATGGAGCTCCACGCTTTCGCGCTATATAGGCAGGCGACTGTCCATTTATCATATGGACAGGTAACTGTCTATATTGCTGCGTGGGGTTTCATGTCGTCTTCTTCCCTTGGCCTGTTGTTGCGTCTGGTCCATCAGCATTGGACGCAGGCCGTCGAAGCGGCACTCGATGAGGCCGGCTACGGCGATATCCGCCCGCCGCACGCCAACGTCTTCACCTTCGCGCGGCCGGAGGGCATCCGGGTCAGCGAGCTGACCAAGCTTGCCCGTGTTCGCAAGCAGACGATGACGCAGGCCGTGGAAGAACTCGAGCGCTTGGGTTATGTCGAGCGCCGGCCCGATCCGAACGACCGGCGCGGCCGGCTGGTGTTTCTAACGGAAAAAGGCCAGGGGGTTAGGCCGATAGCGATGGCGGCGGGCCGGCGCGTCGATGAAAGCTGGGCGGCCTTGACCAGCCAGCAGCAGATGGACGACCTGCGGACAGCACTCCGGCGATTGCTGGAACAGCTGCAATAGCGAAGCGGGGCTTGCTTGAGACGACCCCTTCCACTTAACCGTCGCACGACCGAAGGAAAATACATGCCGGGTGACAACAGCAAGGGCGCCGAAGAGGATGTCGTCATCATCGGCGCCGGTGCCGCCGGCATCGCCGCCGCCCGTCGCCTGCAGGCAATCCGCCCGGATCTCTCCATCCTACTGCTTGAAGCCGGCGATCGTCTCGGCGGTCGCGCCTGGACGGTCGCACTAGTTGAGGCCGCTGATATCGGGCTCGATCTCGGCTGCGGCTGGCTGCATGGCGCTCGGACCAATGCCTGGACTGCGATCGCCGGCGAGGTCGGACTGACGGTCGACCGCACGCCGGCACCCTGGAACGATGGCGGACGGCGGCTTCAGCGGGATGACGCGGCGGCGCGTGCCGCAAGGGAGGCGATCGGCGCCTACTTCGAGCGCCTTGAGAGCCACGCGGGGAATGACGCAGCCATGGCCGATATGCTCGAGCCGGGCAATCCCTGGAACGGCCAGATCCGGGCGATCGGCACCTACATCACCGGCGCCGAACTGGAGCGGTCGTCGGTCGTCGATTACAACAGATACGATCCCGGCCCTGGCCCTGACTGGCGGGTGCGCGAGGGCTATGGAACGCTGGTCTCGCTTTACGGCAAGCCGGTTCGGGCAAGTCTCGGCGCCGAGGTCACGCGCATCGACCATCGTCATGCCGGCCACATCGGCATCGAGACGAACCAGGGCGTGCTCAGTGCCCGCGCGGTGCTGGTAACCGTTTCGACCAATGTGCTTGCCGCCGGCAAGATCGCCTTCGAGCCGCCTTTGCCTGACAAGATCGAGGCAGCAGCCCGTTTGCCGCTCGGGCTCGCCGACAAGCTGTTCTTGAGGCTCGCAAATCAGCAGGCGCTGCCGGCGGACACGCATATGCTCGGCTCTACCCGCCGCGGTGCGACCGGCACCTATCAGCTCCGGCCGTTCGGCGCGCCCGTCGTCGAGGCCTATTTTGCCGGCGACCTCGCGCATGATCTGGAGAGGCAAGGCAGAGAGGCTGCCTTCTCCTTCGCTGGCGATGAACTGGCAGCACATTTCGGCGCGGATATCCGCAAGGAAATGTCGGTGGCCGCGATGTCGGCCTGGGCCGCAGCGCCCCATATCGGCGGCTCCTATTCCTACGCCGAACCCGGCGCCTCCGATCAACGTGGCCGTCTCGCCACGCCGCATGACGGGCGGATCTTCTTTGCCGGCGAAGCCTGTTCGAAGTCGCGTTATTCGACGGCGCACGGCGCCTACGAGACCGGCGTCGCTGCAGCCGAGCGGATCGCGGAGTCGTTTTCACAACATCGGTAAACGTCGCCGGCCGCGATGGCAGGCAGGAATATTTTTTCTCACTTGGTAGAGCGGGCGGGATTGGCTATGCTGCCCTCGCCCCTGTGCTCCCAGCCCAGGGCGCTATACGTCATCCGGCGGCAAGCGGCCGCCTCAAGCACAATATTGTCATTGTCATTGATTGCGGGAGCCCCGGCTTCTACCCCGACGTTTGCACGTCGGCTGCGGGTATCCGCATGAGGAGGAAGAAATGGATTATCGCAAGCTCGGTCCCAGCGGGACCGTCGTCACCGCCTATTGCCTCGGCACCATGACCTTCGGCGCGGAGGCTGAC
>NZ_VSZV01000347.1:50026-59770 GCF_008919455.1 Rhizobium sp. PEPV16 | reverse complement strand
AACCGTGATTGCCATGAGGCGCTTTCGTAGAGGCCAGGATATCAGCAAAGAGTTGCACCGACCTTGGAAAGCTTCGAAAACCTGCCGGTGAACCGCACCGAAATCAATTTCCCTTCCCCTATCCTCCCAACCATCAGAAAATTTTCTCATGACCAATCCTATCAGTGTCTATTCGATGCCCGGAACGTGTTTTTTTGATCTGGCTCCTGCTGCGGGTGGCGAGCCCTATCGCATATTCCTTTCCATTCCGGCGGAGAAACCGCCGGCGGGTGGATGGCCGCTTCTCGTCATGACCGACGGTAACGCCACGTTCCCCTTCGCGGTCGCCAGCTTGGTCACGCAGGCACCTTACCCCACGGGAACGAATGTCGGTTGGGGGGTGATCGCGGCGATCGGCTACCCCTCCGACGAGCCCTATGATCCGCTCCGCCGGTCTTGGGACCTCGGGCCTCCGCCGGTCAAATCCTATCCGCCGTTCGTTGAGGGCGGTCCGCCGGTTGTCATCGGAGGGACCGGCAAGCTGGTGGATTTCATCGAGAACGAGCTTATACCGCGGATTGCGGAGATGGTGATCCTGGATCCGATGCGCCGAACGCTTTTCGGACATTCCTTCGGCGGCCTCTTTACTCTCTATGCCCTGTTCGAGCGTCCCGGTCTGTTTGCCAATTGGATTGCGGCCAGCCCAACCATCTATTGGGAGAACAGCGAAATCCTCAAGAATGAAGCGCAACGTCAAGAGGCACCGGGGAATGCACCCTTCCTGCATTTGTCCGCTGGGGAATACGAAGGCGATGAGCTAGCACCCTTCCAGTACCGGAACGAGGATGCCATTGCACGCCTGGAGAAGAGGAAGACGGAGCGGACCATCCTCCTGGCGCGGGAGATGGCGGAGCGATTAAACGGCACTGCCGACGGATTGCGTACCGAATTCGAGCTTTATGCCGGTGAGACCCACATGTCGGTTCTTGCGGCGGCCGTGAATCGCGCGGTTAGCATCGCGTTCGCCGTCCAGAGTTTGACCGACATGTGACGCTCTCCGACGTTAATGGTCCGGCCGGCCGTGCTCCCCACCCGTATCGGCCCATCTCGGAGCAAGAGGCAGGGCCAACCTGCCGGCGAATGAGACAACGCCATAGTGAGATCGTTGATGGTGTTGCGTGGGCAACCCCTCAGCTGGCACCGCGCTTCCGCATCATCAGCATCAAGAACGGCGCTCCGATGAGTGCGGAAACAAGACCTGCCGGGATCTGATAGGGCGATACGATCGTGCGGCCGACGAAGTCAGCCGCAACCATCAGCCCCCCTCCGATCAGAGCGGCGCCGACCATTTGCGGCAGCGCGCGCACCAATCCCGCCTCCCGCGCAAGGTGAGGTCCCATGAGGCCGATGAATGACAACGGGCCAACCGTGAGCGTCGCGGCAGCCGTCAACAATCCTGCGAGGCCAAAAAGCGCAAATCGCGATTTTGCCAAGGGTATACCGATCGCCGCCGAAGGCGACGGTCCAAGCGGAAGAATGTCAAGCCAGCGGCGAGCGGCGAGCGAGACGGCAATCAGCACGGCGCCGAGCGCCACCTCCATTGCGGCGGTCGACCCCTCGATAAGATAGGTGGACCCGCTCATCCACCGCATCAGCAGAACTGCTCTCGGATCTCCCGTCGAGCTCAACACGCCGACGACGGCATCGACCATCGCGCTTAAGGCAATGCCCGCCAGCAGGACTCGTTCAGGCGCGAACGCCGATCGCCGGGAACTGGCGAAGATGACAAAAAGAACGCTGATCGCACCGGCCACAGCAAATGCAAATTGCCCGGAAAATCCTGGAGCGACGGCAAAGAGGGCAATTGCAACACCGAAGGTCGCGCCGGCACTGATTCCCAGAACTTCGGGACTTGCCATTTCGTTTCCGGTCAGCCGCTGAAGGATCGAGCCCGCGACCGCAAGCATGGCGCCCGATGTCAGGGCGGCGAGGATTTTAGGTATCCTGATAGCAAGGACATCGGCCGAAAATTCGCCTGATGTAAAAGCCCAACCGCCATTGATGTCGCGTCCGAAAAAAGCGCTGACCATCAACAGGACGAGCAGGCCGGCGGCCGCGATGATGACGGGTGCGCTTACATCCCATCGACGTGGCCGTCTGAACGCCGGCGATTGCTGTAGTCTATGACGGATCTTCAGCCGCGGCAGGAGCGCGAGAAGCAGTGGCGAACCGAAGATGGCTGTCACTGCCCCCGTCGGCAAGAAATCACCAAGTCCGCCGGCGACGAGTTGCAGGATGGAGTCGGCGAAGAACAGCAGTCCGGCGCCGATCAGCGGAGACCAGAGGATGAGTTGTGCGGGACGCCGTGCTCCGGACAATCGCGCAATCGTCGGCGCGACCAGCCCAATGAAACCAATCACCCCAACGGCGCTCGTAACAAATGCAGCAAGCGCGACGGCAAGGGCGACGACAACGAAACGCAGCCGGACCAATCTGACGCCGAGTGCCGTGGAACTGCTCTCGCCAAGATCGAGTAGCGAAAGCGGTCTCATCACGAAAGCGGAGGCGATGGCGATGACAGCCAACTTCCAAAGAAGCGACAGGGGAATGACCCAGCTTTGCTGTGCCAGCGAGCCGGCGCCCCAGATGAACAGGCTCGAGAGATAGCGCTGGTTCAAATAGGTCAGGATGGCAGCGAGGCCGCCGCACCAAAGACTGAGAACCAGCCCCGACAGAACAAGCGAATAAGGCGAAAAACCGCGGCGCGCCCCCAGGCTGACGACGATCGCAGCAGCGGTCGCACTGCCGATCAAAGCGACAAGATCGCGGCCGGCGCCAAGCAAGTCGGGGAGAAACAGCGATGTTACCACCAGCGCCAGGTTTGCTCCGGCCGACACGCCAAGGGTGGTAGGATCGGCGAGCGGGTTTCGCAAAACTTGCTGAAACAGCGCCCCGGACAAGGCAAGCGCGGCTCCGGCAATCAGCGCCGTCGCAAGACGGGGAAGCGTCGAATAGGTGAACACCATTCGCGTGACATCGTAATCCGGTCGAGCCATTTCTGACAGTGCAGGAGCGGCAAGAAACCACGATGCCACGCCTCCACCGCACATCAGGAGGAGGAAGACAATTGCTGGCCCGATATTGTCGCGGCGGGAAACCATCAAGCTTCCTTTTCCAGAAGATCTGTCAAAAGGCCTGCGAAACGCATGGCCTCGTTCACCATCCCGAACATCAGGGCTGGCGGCAGGATCGACAGGTGACCCGGACGCGCAAACGAAAGCCTGTTCCACAGCGGGCTCTGAGCGAGTTTCGGAAGAACGTCCGGAGGAATCGGGTCAAAGGCGATCAGACGCGCGTCCGGATCGGTGACCTTGGAGAGATCTTCAATCCCGATCGTTTCAAAGCCCCAATAATTCGACTCTCTGGTCCAGGCATTTCGGACACCGATGCGCTCGAGCACATTGTGGAACAGTCCGGGACTCGAGTAGATGCGGGCATGGCGGGCATCCATGAAATTCACCAGGGCGACCGGCGGCAGGTTCTTGCCCACTAGGCGACTGCGGCATTGCTCAAAGAAGACGTCGGCTCGGGCGAGGAACTGCTCTGCTTCATTCTCACGGCCAAGCTCAACGGCCAATTTACGCGTCGCCGCGATGGCAGCGGTAAGAATAGGTCCAATGCCCGGCATAAAGATTTCCAGCCGAACGACTTTCGCCACCGACTGAAGCTTGGGCAACAGCTCATCCAGGTAGGGTGTGGTCAAGATAATGTCAGGCTTCAGAGTGACGAGAATTTCAAAATTGACCTCGAACGAACTGCCGATATCGACGACGGATTTTGGCATCGTCGGCTCGACAACCCATCTGTCCCAGTCGGCGAGGTCCGAAATCCCGACCGGAGGCAATCCGAGGGATAAAAGAGTGGACGCAAGACCGTAGTCGAGGCTGACGATCCTTGGGCCCATCGACTGTGCAAACAGCGGAGCTGGAATGAGCGAGGCCGCCGCGAACTGCAAAAAGGTGCGCCGCGAAATCCCCATTGATCGGCCGGCCTCAGCAAACATAGGCGAGCGGATAGGGCAGGTTGGGCGCGGAGATTACATCCATGTCGATCCCATAGATCTCTTGCAGCGTGTTCGGCGCGAGGATCGCGCTCGGAGTTCCGCTGGCAACCACGCGACCGCGTTTCAATGCATGGATCCGATCGCAGAAGCGAGCGGCCATGTTGATGTCGTGGAGAACGATGACGACACTCCTTCCACCTTCATGCGCCAAGCGTCGCACAAGTGAGAGCACCTCGACCTGATGAGCAACGTCGAGTGCCGCAGTCGGTTCGTCGAGCAACAGGCAGCGAGCATCCTGAGCGATCAGCATCGCGATCCAGGCACGTTGCCGCTCGCCGCCCGATAGCGTTCCCATGATGCGGTCGGCGAACGTCTCGATATGCGTGGCTCGAAGGGCGTCCTCGACTTTCTCTTCATCGTTTTTGGTGAACCGGCCGAGCGCTCCATGCCACGGATAACGACCGCATCCTACAAGCTCGCGGACCGTCATTTCCGATCCGGTCGTGACGTCCTGGGGCAGATATGCGACCGAACGCGCAAAGGCGCGTTCGTTATACATCCTCAGATCCTGGTTTCCGTAAGAGATCGATCCAGTGCTCGGCACAAGCTGGCGAGCTAACATTTTGAGAAGACTGGATTTGCCGGAACCGTTGTGGCCGACCAGCGCGACAACTTCTCCTGCCGGAAATTTGAGACTGACGTCGCAGAGAATTTCGTTCCGCTCTATCAAAAGACCTATATTTTCGGCGACAAAAGTTTCAGCCGTTCGAGGCGGATCTTGCATCGGGAGTATAGCCACGTGACATCCTTTAACCGGGTGATAGGTCGGTACTAAAGATGAGAGCAGCAATCAACTATTTTCGTTAGCCCTCCACCTAGGTCCTCGTCATCTCGTGCGGCGGCCCCGGCTCTCGGCCGGCAACGCCGGCTTCTGTGCCACCTCACTTTAAGCGACTGAGGGAGGAGGAGGAAAGAAAATCCTCTCTAGCGTGTATAGTTCCCAAGAAATTTTTGAGATTATCATTATTTTAGCAGCCCTTACCGGATCCATCGCGATTTAACCGCGAAAGTATGAACAATCTTAGATTGTGTAAAATGGCATAAGCTGAATTATGGAACCGAGGCTGGAGCTGAGGATATACCGGCGACGAGTGGCTCATCCCCCGCTACGCATTCAAATGAGTCCCGCTGTTGCAACCGCACGGAAACATCGGTTCAGCCCAGAAACCAGAGGGTTTCAGTTGGCTGCTAGACCTCGGTACATCTGCAGAGAAGGGGTTTGCGGCATTGCAATAGTTGATAATGCATCGCAATATAACTGTTATAATCTGGGGCAGTTAGGCGCCATGCGATGAGGATTTGCATCTATAGATCGGATAGGGCACCTGAGCTTACCCTTTTGCTGCGAGAAGGCCTGCCTATACCCGCGGATACCAAGATAGACAAATGGACCAAAATTAAGGTCGTCACGGACAGAGAGATGAGGGCAGACCTTTTGATTCAAATCGGCGGGATGGGGTATGTGTTAATTCGACTCAGCGCGAATAGACGAGGCTAGCGCGGCCGTTGCCGTCGCGTTATCACGACACTACCGCCGCATAATCCGAGCCGGTAAACCAGCATTCGAGTGCTGAGTTGTACCGAACGAGCTAGAGCTTTCATGCCCGGTTGCGAAGTATCGCCAAACTAGCCTCCTGAGATCAACATGCAGTTCAAGCGCAACGAAATTCACGAGCTGTCGATCTTTCTCGCGATAGTCCAGTACCGCAGTTTTCGGAAAGCGGCGGATCACCTCGAAGTAACGGCTTCCGCTCTGAGCCACAGCATGAAGGCGCTTGAGCAAAGGCTGGGCGTTCGCCTCCTTAATCGAACCAGCCGCAGCGTTGCGCCAACCGCTGCCGGAACAGCGCTCGCTGAGAAGATTTCTGCCGGGCTCGAGCTTATCAACTCCGGATTGGAGGACTTGAACGGGCACTATCAAGCTGGCGCCGGCAGCATTCGCATCAATGTTCTGAAAGATGCCGCCGTTCTGCTTTTGCGGCCAGCCATTCCGGTCTTCCAGCAACGCTTCCCGAATGTCGAACTTGAGGTCGCCGTGGATGACCAGTTCGTCGATGTCACCGCGGACGGCTTCGATGCCGGTATCCGGTACAGCGGCACCATCCCGGAAGACATGATCGCAGTTCCTCTCACTCCTCCTTTAAAATGGGTCGCGGTCGCTGCTCCTGATTATCTCAGAAGTCATGGTCGCCCTATCATGCCGGAGGACCTCAATTCCCACCGCTGCATCCGGATACGGACGGGCCGCGGCCAGATCTACAAGTGGGAATTCGAACGCGGCGACGACCGGCGCGAGATCGACGTTCCCGGAGCGCTGATATCAGGCGAGACCGATCTTGCCATCAATGCTGCGCTGGAAGGTGCCGGGGTGTCCTATTGCCTGGAAAGGCTGGCAAGCCCCTACGTTTCCGCGGGGCGCCTGGAAGTCGTCCTTCCCAAATGGGCATCAATAGGCCCGCCGTTTTCGATGTATTATTCCAGCCGGCGGCAGCTCCCCTTCGGCGTCGACGCGCTGATCAAGATCGTTCGCGGCTTGAACGGATTGTAGCGGCTGTTTCCCATTGATGAGCCTTGTTCATCGGTTCAGTGATTTCCACTCTATTGATTCATCGCTCTCCCGCGTTGTACCGCTTCTATCGAACCTTCATCAGGAAGCGGACAGATCACATGAGCAAGCGGATCATCTTTACCGGCGGCAGCGGCAAGGCCGGCCGCCATGCGGTTCCATATCTGGTGGGGAAGGGACACAAGGTCCGCAACCTCGACCTCGTTCCCTTGGACTGCCCCGGCGTGCAGACGTTGATCACCGATCTCACCGACGGCGGCCAGACCTTCAACGCCCTGTCGATGCATTTCAGCGGTGAGGGTCTGCAAACGCCGGGCGGACCGGCCAAGGTCGATGCCGTCGTGCATTTTGCGGCTATACCGAGCCTGCTGCTCAAGCCCGACAATCAGACTTTTTCGGTCAATGCGATCTCGACCTATAACGTCATCGAAGCGGCGGTGAAACTCGGCATTCCCAAGGTGATCATCGCGTCCAGCGAAACGACCTACGGCGTCTGTTTTGCCGAGGGCGACAAAGATTTCCATTCGTTTCCGCTCGAAGAAGACTATGACATCGACCCGATGGACAGCTATGGGCTCTCCAAGGTCGTCAACGAGAAGACGGCCCGCGCCTTTGCAATGCGCAGCGGCATCTACGCCTTGCGGATCGCCAACGTCATCGAACCGCATGAATATGAGCGTTTTCCAGGCTTCCTTGCCGATCCGCCATCGCGCAAGCGCAACGCCTGGAGCTACATCGATGCCCGCGATCTCGGGCAGATCGTCGATCTTTGCCTGCAGGCCGATGGCCTCGGTTTCCAGGTCTTCAATGCCGTCAACGACACGATCACGGCAAGCGAGCCAACGCGGGATTTCCTCGGCAAATGGGCGCCGAACACGCCGATCCTTCGGGAGCTCGGCGAATTCGAAGCGCCGCTCTCGAACCGGAAGATCCGGGAAGTTCTCGGTTTCAAGGAAGAACACAACTGGCGGAAATACGTTACCGGCGCATGATGCCGCGAGGCGCATTTCCGCCACGGCCAACCAACAACTCCGAGGAAAGACCATGAAGACCACAAGACTTGGCAAGACAGGGCTTGAAGTCAGCCGCATCTGCTTCGGCTGCATGTCCTTCGGCAAGCAGACGGACGAACGCCCGTGGGTTCTAGGGCTCGAAGAGGCGCGGCCACTCTACAAGCGCGCATGGGATGCCGGCATCAATTTCTTCGATACGGCCAATGTCTACGCACAGGGCACCAGCGAAGAGATCACCGGCGTCCTGCTTAAGGAACTGGCGCCCCGCCAGGAGATCGTGCTGGCAACCAAGGTGTTCGGTCGCATGCGCCCCGGCCCAAACGGCCAGGGTCTTTCCCGCGCCGCGATCCTTACCGAGATCGACAACAGCCTGCGCCGCCTCGGCACCGACTATGTCGATCTCTACCAGATCCACCGCTTCGACCCGTTCACGCCGGTGGAAGAAACCATGCAGGCGCTGAACGACGTCGTGCGCGCCGGCAAGGCCCGCTATATCGGCGCATCCTCGATGTGGGCCTGGCAGTTTTCCAAGCTCCAGCATGCAGCCGAGGTCAACGGCTGGACGAAGTTCGTCTCGATGCAGAACCAGGTCAGCCTCACCTATCGCGAGGAGGAACGCGAAATGCTGCCGCTCTGCGGCGATCAGGGTATCGCAGTCCTGCCGTGGAGCCCGCTTGCCGGCGGTAAGCTGACCCGTCCCTGGGGCACCGAGACCAAGCGCGCCACCACCGACCGTTACAACAAGAGCATGTATGAGAAGACCGGCGATCGGGACGTCGTCGAGGCGGTCGAAGCCGTCGCCAAGGCGGGCAAGACATCCATGGCGCAGGTCGCGATGGCCTGGGTGCTGCAGAAGCCGGTCGTGACCTCGCCGATCGTCGGCGTCAGCAAGATGAGCCATCTCGAAGATGCGATCGCAGCGGTCGAGTTCGAACTCACCGGTGATGACGTCAAGGCGCTCGAAGCCCCCTACAAACCGCTGCACGTCGCCGGTTTCTGACGACAGCGCCGCGCGGCTTTTCGGACGCGCAGTAAGATTTTGAATTGCTGCGTAGGAAGAGAACATGACGAAAGAAGCAATGGTCGCCGGCATCCCGCAGATGGGGTACGGCACATGGAACCGCTCGGCCGATGAAGCCCATCAGGGCGTCATCTGGGCGCTCGAAGCCGGATGCCGCCACATCGACACCGCCCAGGGCTACGGCAACGAGCAGGATGTCGCCCGCGGCATCAAAGACGCCGGCGTGGCGCGCAACGAAATCTTCATCACCACGAAGGTGAAGCCCGACAACTACGGCCCCGGAGCCGTCATGCCGTCGGTCAGGGAGAGCCTGGAAAGGCTCCGCGTCGACCAGGTCGACCTGTTGCTGCTGCACTGGCCGTCGCCGCATAATAAATATCCGCTTGCCGATTATCTCGGCCAGTTCGCCGAGGTTTTCGATGCCGGCCTTGCCAGGCAGATCGGCGTTTCGAACTTTACTAAAGCTCTGATCGACGAAAGCATCCGCCTGCTCGGCAGCCGCACGATCACCACCAACCAGGTGGAGTGCCATGTCTATATGCAGAACCGGCCGATCATCGATTATTGCGAAAAACTCGGTATCGCGGTCACGGCCTATTCACCGCTCGCGCGCGGCGCCGTCGTCGGCGACCCGGTTCTCGAAGAGATCGGCCAGGTCCGCGGTGCCGCCAGCGACCAGATCGCGCTCGCCTTCCTCATCGCCAAGGGGCATGTGGTCATCCCGTCTTCCAGCAAGAGGGGCCGCATCATGCAGAATTTCGAGGCCCGCAAGATCACGCTGACGCCGGCCGAGATCAAACGGATTGAAGGCCTCGAGAAGGGCATGCGGCTGGTAAACGGCGATTGGTGCCCCGTTTGGGATGTGTGAAGGTAGTTCGCTGCTCTTTCCTTCACCGCCGTCGATATCGAAATGACAGCCGCCGTTGATGCCACGGTTGTGTTCAAAGAGGAGATAAACATGGATTATCGCAAGCTCGGTCCCAGTGGGACCGTCGTCACTGCCTATTGCCTCGGCACCATGACCTTTGGCGCGGAGGCCGAT
>NZ_VSZV01000347.1:49823-50016 GCF_008919455.1 Rhizobium sp. PEPV16 | reverse complement strand
TCGACGATGCGGTTTCCTCCGGCAAGATCGGCTATTACGGCTTCTCTAACTATGTCGGCTGGCACATCGCCAAGGCCTCGGAGATTGCCAAGGCGCGCGGTTATACCCGCCCGGTGACGCTGCAGCCGCAATATAACCTGCTGGTGCGTGACATCGAGCTCGAGATCGTCGCGGCCTGCCAGGATGCCGGCAT